>CAXNNN010000077.1:0-10729 GCA_964203095.1 Verrucomicrobiaceae bacterium
GCAGGCCGCTGCGCCAGCTACACGCGGGTGGCTTCCAGCACCAGCACGCCCACCAGCACCCCGCGCGCTGACCACGCCAGGGTGCGGATCCAGTTGGTCGTGATCAGCCGCCGGATGGCCGTGGGCGAGTGCACCCCCTCGCAGATGCCATGCAGAGGGATCTGGATGACGAGGGTGGACAGCCAGTTCACCGCCAGCAGTGCCAGGCTGGTGTAGAACACCGCCCCCGAAAGCCCCTGCAACCACAGCCCCAGCGCAGTGAAGACCTCCCCCAGCATCAGCGGTCCCACCACGTAGCTAATGCGTTGGCAGTGCTGCAGGTGCCAGGGGATCCAGCGCTCAGCAGGCACCTCTCGCATGGCGGGGTAGACCAGCAGCTGCACCAGCCAAATCACACCGACCATGCCCCAGGTGGCAGCGGCATGGAGCGTCAGGAGGAGGGAAAGAGACATGACAAAGCCAACGAGTGGCCACGGCGCAGGGATTCCTGCCGCCCTTCCAGTTTGACACCCTGCCCCGCGTCGCCAGCATGGCCCGCACATGAGCAAGGCATTCAAAGTCGGTGTGGCGGGCGTGGGCGCGATCGGGCGCAATCATGCGCGGGTGATGGCAGAGATCGCGAAGGCGAGCGAGGGCCGCATCGAGTTCAGCGCCATCTATGACGTGGACCAGGCGCGGGCCGAAGAACTGGCGGCGCAGTTCGGTACAGTGGCGGTCAGTGATTTGGCCAGCTTCAACGCGCAGGTGGACGCGGCGACGGTGGCGGTGCCGACGACTTTCCACAAGGCGGTCGGTGGTTTCCTGCTGGAGCACGGCAAGCATGTGCTGGTGGAGAAGCCGATCTCCGACTCGCTCGACGAGGCGCAGTGGCTGGTGAACAAGGCGCAGGAGAAGGGGCTCATCCTTCAGGTGGGCCACATCGAGCGCTTCAATCCGGTGATGAAGCAGCTGGAGGACCGCATGAACAACCCGCGCTTCATTGAAGCGCACCGCCTGTCGCCTTTCCCGAACCGCAGCATGGACATCGGCGTCGTCTTGGACGTGATGATTCACGACATCGAGATCGTGCTGCACCTGGTGAAGTCGCAGCTGATCGACGTGGACTCCGTGGGTATCCCGGTGCTGACCAAACGCGAGGACATCGCCAATGCGCGGCTGAAGTTCGAGAACGGCTGCATCGCCAACATCACCGCCAGCCGTGTGAGCCCCGAGAAGCTGCGGAAGATCCGCGTCTTCCAAAGTGAGAGCTACCTGTCCCTGGACTACCAGGAGCAGAGCGGCTGGATCTACCGCAAGGACGGCATGGCCATCGTGCGTGAGGAGGTGCAGGTGGAGAAGGACGAGCCGCTGAAATGCGAGCTAGCCGCCTTCGTCGAATGCGCCCGCCAGGGCAAACGACCGGTCGTGACCGGTCAAGAAGGCACCGAGGCGCTTCGGATTGCTTTGCAGATCACGGAGCAGATTGAGCGGGGGAACAGCAAGCCATGAGTGTTTAGAGACCAATCACTCATTAACAAATACCTCCTTCCCCTCATGAAACGCATCATCATCATCTCCGGCGAAATTAGCGGCGACACGCACGCGGCGGAGTTGATGCGTGAAGTCATCGCACAGGCTCCAGGCACGAAGTTCCTCGGCCTCGGCGGCCCGGCGATGAAGGCCGTGGCGGACGGTATCGAGGACTGGGTGGCTGATGCGGCGGTGGTCGGCATTAGCGAGGTGATCCAGCGCTACGGCTACTTCAAACAACGCTTCGATGCGTGCCTGGAGGTCATCGCCGCCGAGAAGCCGGATGCGGTGATCCTGGTCGATTACCCTGGCTTCAACCTGCGGCTGGCGAAGGCGATCCGGCAGCAAAAGATCGAGACGAAGATCCTCTATTACATCAGCCCGCAGGTCTGGGCGTGGAAGAAGGGCCGCATCAAGGAGATGGCGCGCACGCTGGATCTCATGATCTGCATCTTCCCCTTCGAGAAGCCGCTGTATGAGAAGAGCGGCCTGCGCACGGAGTTCAGCGGGCACCCCATGGTGGACCGCATGAAGACGCTGCGCCGTCCCTGGCCGCGCGAGGCGGGCTTGGTCGGCTGGTTCCCTGGAAGCCGGAGGCATGAGGTGCGTCGCCTTTTCCCCGTGATGATGGCCGCGTCGAAGGTGATCAAAGCGCGGGTGCCGGAGGTGCGCTTCGCCGTGAGCGCGGCCACTGAGACGCTGGCCGCTGAGATGCGCGCGATGGCGAACGCCGCTGGGATGCCTGAAGCGAAAGCCTGGATCGAAACCGGCACCGTCTATGACCTGATGCAGCGCGCGGAGGTTGGGGCCGTGGCCTCGGGCACCGCCACGCTGGAGGCGGCGTGCTTCGGCCTGCCGTATGCGCTCATCTACAGGGTGGCGTGGCCCACTTGGATCGCGGCGAAGGTGCTGGTGCGCATCCAGTTCATCGGTATCATCAACGTGCTCGCGCAGCGGTTGGTGGTGCAGGAGCTGATCCAGCATCGCTGCAATCCCCAACGCATAGGTGACACGCTGGCCGACTTGCTAAAGTCGAAGGACAAGCGCGAGGCTTTGCAGCAGGACCTAGCCAGTGTCGTCGCAACATTAGGTGAAGGCGGAGCCTATGAACGTGCGGCGAAGATCGTGCTGGGAGCGTTGAGTTAAGACATGATTGAGAAGCCTGCCAACTATCGCCGCGTCATCTTCTGGGCACTCTTCGTGCTGCCCTTCGGCACCATCGCGCTGGGCGCACTGTCGTTTGTCTTCTACTTCAACAAGCAGGAGCAGGCCCTGCAACGCAGCATCCGCTATGCGGCTGGACTGCGTCGTGATTTGAATGAGGCCGACCTGAAGCACCAGGAGCAAGTCATGCTAGAGGCCCTTGCCAAGGCGGAACCAGATCGCAGCAAGGCGCTGGCCGCTTTCCTGGAAAGCACGCTCGGGCCGGAGAACATGGGCTACACGGTGCGCGAGGTGACGGATCGCTCGGGGCTGGACAAGCCTGCGCTGGCGCTGGAAGTGGAAGCCACCGGTGGCAAGAAAGCGCAGGACGTGGTCCTTGTGCTCGGCGGTTGGCTGCCCGGTCTGGCCACGCTTGATAACAGCACGATTGCGAAACCCATGGCCGCCTTCCTCGGTCTAGCGCATTCCTTTGCCGGGGAGTCCAAGGTGCGCAGCCTCCGCTTTGTAGCGGTGCAGGACTTGAAGGCCTTGAAGGCTTACTATCTGGAAGGCGTCGGCTTTCGGGATCGCATTCAGCAGTTGGTGTTGCTAGGCGGCGCAGAAGCGATGTCTGATGCGGACGTGCTGGCCGCGTTGCACCTGGAGAGTCGCGGCACCGTGCTGCTGCGTCCGAAGGCCGGGTCGCTCGCCGAAGCGGAGGCGCTGCGGAAGCAGGTCAGTGATCTGGCGGAGCGGCTTTAGGTGGCTCTGTAGTAGCTTCGAGTTTCACTCGAAGCTACGGCTTATCCCAGCCCCGCACCTTCACATGCACGCGGGCAGTTTCGCCCATGTAGTGGTCCATGGCGTAGTCATGGGCGGCCTTGAGCATGTGTTCCTTGGCCTTGGTGGTATCGTTCGTGGCTTCGTAGTAGAGGCCGAGATACAGGTGCGCGTAGCAGAGCTGGTTGCGCCGGTCGGCTTCATCGCCTGACTCGGCGGCTTTGAGCACGGCCTCGACAGTGCCTTTGCCAGCGAAGAGTTGATGCACTTCCTTCATGGGCACACGGCTGTCGCCGGTGATGGGGATGAAGTGCTGGCGGGCGTTCTCGATGTTCGACTGACGCGCGACGCAAAGGAAGTGCCAGGCGGCGTTCTCCACGTCGCTGGTGTTGTAGTTCTGATGCGTCTCGAACTGCTCGCGGCCTTCCTTGAACTTATCGGCGTAATAGAGCGACAGGCCGCGCTGCCAGAGCTGCGGTTTGAGATCGGGCTGAAGCTCCAGCAGCTTGTCGAAGGCGGCGACCGACTCGGTGATCTTGGCCTCGAAGAAGAACTGTTGGCCCTGCTGCATCAGGTCGCGCGGGGTTTGCGCGAAGGCACCGAAGGACAGCAGGCAGAACAAAAGGCTACTTCTCAGGCACATAAGCGTCTCCCATATAGTCGAGGATGATCTGGCGAAGTTTCTCTCCGTCGGCAGCGCTTTCGATGCCGCCTTCGAGACGATGCACGACGGTGCCATCGGGTGCGACGATTAGGGTGAAAGGGATGGGGCCTTTCCACTGCGGGTCGAGCGCCTGGATCAACTCATCGCTGTTAGCGCTCTTGAAGACATAGTTGTTGGTCTTGCGGCCTTCGGCTTGCAGCGTGGGCTTGAGCTTGCCGGGCAGGATGTTGTTCTGCTCCTCCAGGAACTTCTTCACGTCTTTGATCTGCGTGGGATCATCCATGCTGATGGTGATGAACTCAAAGTCGCGCAGGCCGAACTTGCGTGAGGTCTTCACCAGTTCGGGGAACTCTTCCACGCACGGGCCGCACCATGTGGCCCAGACATTGAACATGCGGACCTTCTTGGTGCCGTTCTTGCGCAGGGCGGCGACTCCGGCGGCGTCGATGATCTCCACGTCCACTTCGCCCTTCTCCCACTTCTCGTCATCGGCCTTCACGAGGTCGGCCATACCCATCCATTTTGTCGAGCAGCCGTGCGGCTTAGTCTCAGCGACGGGCACTTCTTTGCCAGCGAGCAGGGCTTCGACGGCGTTGCGCGCATCGGGGGCGGTGACGGTCGCTTCGTCCTTGAATCGCGAGTCATCGAAGCGGCCCTGGTAGCGGAGTTTTCTTTCTTTGTCGAAGATGAAGACATGCGGCGTGGCCAGCGCGCCGTAGGCCTTGGCCACGGCCTGGGTCTCGCCGTCGTAGAGGTAGTCGAAGGTGAAGCCCGCTGCCTTCGCATAGAGCTTCATCTCGGGGAAGCTGTCGTTGTATTTCGAGTAGCCGAGTTCGTCGGGCCTCAAGCCATCGGGATGATTGGGGTTGATCGAGACGACGTGGAAGCCTCTGCCTTTGTAGTCCGCGAGCAGCTTCTTCAGCCGTGCCTCGATCGCGTGCGAGGTCGGGCAGTGATTGCTGAGGAAGGCGACCATGAGCACGTCGGCCTTCGCATAATCGGCGATTGTATGTTGCTTGTCGTCAGTGCCGAGGAGCTTGAAGTCCGGGGCCGGAGTGCCGACCTTGATCGGGGTGACGTCTTCGGCTGCGTGCGCGGAAAACGCGAGCACCGCAAGCAGGCTGGAAAGCAAGTGTTTCATGGTGAGTCGCTCGATTGAACGTTGTTAGACATGCGGATTTACACCTCAAACTCATCCGCCGGATTGAAGGGTGGCATCGGGACATTGATGATCTTGAGATTGCCCACGGCGCGGTGAACGCAACCTGGACGAATCATTACGCTTGTCATCGGCATGAGTGGAATAATCTCGCCATCGGCCTCCAGGTGGCCCTCGCCCTCCAGCACGATGTAGATCTCAGTCATCACCTGGTGATAGTGAGCCCGGCTGTCAGCGTGAATATCCGTTAGATGGACGGTGGCCAGCGTGTTGCCGGGGACATCGTGAAAGGCGCGGCGGGCCTGACCGCAAGGGCAGGGGACCGGAGGGATGGCATCCAATTGGGCCACGGCGAAGCGTTTGGTGGACATGAGCTGACCGTGGCGGCGACCTGAAGTCTTGTCTAGTAAGGACCGGGCTAGGGTTGACACCTGATGCTTGGGGTTGCTAGGTTACGTTTCACTTTTTTCTATTTCACAGTTTATGCTAAACGAATTGAAGCAGCGCGAAAGCGAGGGGCGTCCGATCCAGGTCGGCCTAATCGGCCTTGGAGCCATGGGCTTGGGCATCGCTTATCAGATTGGCAAGACGCCGGGTATGAGGCTCTCCTTTGTGGCCGACCAAAATGAGGCGGCTGCCAAGCGTGGGGCCGAGGTCTACGGCAAGCCAACGCAAGTTTTTACGGACGGTCTCGCTGCGCTGCGCGATGAAAAAGTGCCTTGCGACGTCTTCGTCGAAGCGACGAATTCCATCATTGCCGCCTATGATTACTGCATCGCCGCGATCGAGCGGAAAGCGCACTGCGTGCTGATGAATGCCGAAGTGGACGCTATCCTGGGCTATTTGCTGCGCGATGCCGCAGCGAAGCAGGGCGTGGTGGTCACCAGCGATGGCGGTGACCAGCACGGCGCGTTGGCTCGCATGATGGAAGAGATTGAGATGTGGGGCTTCGAGATCGTGCAGGCGGGAAATATGAAAGGATTCCTGGATCGCCACCAAACCCTGGAAGGCATCGCCCCCATCGCGGATCAACTCAAGCTCTCCCATGTCCAGTGTCTCGCTTACACGGACGGGTCAAAGTTGAATATCGAGATGTCTGTCATCGCGAACGAGTATGGCCTGACACCATTCGTTCCCGGCATGGAAGGCCCACGGGCCAACAAGGTTCAAGACGTGATCAGCCTATTCGATTTTGACAAGTATGAAGGCAAAGGTCGCGTGGACTACGTGCTCGGTGCGAAAGAGCACGGCGGTGGCGTGTATGTCGTGGGCAAGTGCGAGAGCGCCTTTCAGCAGGATTACCTGAACTACTACAAGGTCACCAACAAGCACCCCTACTACGTCTTCCTCCGCCCATATCATCTCTGCCATCTGGAGACGCCGCGTGCGGTCGCTTTGGCTGCGCTGTATGGTAAGCCGGTGCTGACCATGAAGGCTGGCCGCGTAACCGACTGCTTCGCCTACGCGAAAAAGGACCTTGTTCCAGGTGACAAGGTTCAGCACGCCATTGGTGGTAATGAAGTCTACGGATTGATCGACGACGCCAAGAAGGCTGATGCTGCCAACCACGTGCCGCAAGGAGTGCTGGATGTCGAAGGCCAACCAGAGCGCCCGATCATCAAGCGTGCGATCAAGAAGGATGAACCACTGACGTGGGACGACATTGAGATCCCCGCGAACCGCATGACTGAGCTGTGGGAGAGGCAAAAGGCGGTGCTGGGCCTGTAGTCACCCAGCGAAGCATCTTTGAAATGAAAAAGGCACCAGGTTTTCCCGGTGCCTTTTTTGTGCTCGTTAGCGAGGTCGATTACTCGTCGCCGCCATCTTCGTCATCATCAATGCCATCGTCGTCCTCGTCCTCGTCTTCCTCTCCTTCGTCGGTGTCCTCTTCTTCATCCTCGTCCTCACTGTCTTCCAGTCCATCGCCATCGTCATCACTGTCCTGGTCGTCTTCCACGCCATCGTTGTCATCATCGGTATCCTCTTCGTCGGACTCTCCATCGCCGTCTTCATCATCAGCGCTGTCTTCGACTTCTTCAAAGGCAGTGCTGTCATCGTCCTCGTCGATTTCGATGTCTTCGTTAATCTCCGCGAGCTCTTCTTCGGATTCCTCAATGGCGGACTCCTCAGAGTATTCTTCGGTATAGGACTCGAACTCGGCTTCTTGCTCTTCGGTCACGGACACTAGCATGGAGGTGCGCTCGTAATAGTCGTCATACTTGGCCACGCTCAGCTCGGTGTATTCCCAGGCCTCATAGTAGCTAACACTGACTTCGGTAAACTCGTCGACCAACGAGGTGTAATCCGCAGTCACGGTCTCCCACTCGGTATAGTAGGCGGGATACCAGACCTCAATGATCTCGCTGTAACCACCCACGGCGTGGGAGAGGCGGTCCCACTGATACATGAACTTGCAGTAGCTTTTCAGGTTCGTCACCTTCACTTCTAGTAGCTCATCGATGAGTGAGAGCAGGTCATTGACGAGACGTGCCTGATACGAATTCGCCTTCGCTTTTTTTGAGAGAGCTTCCACGTCGTCGCCGAGCTTGGCGAGTTCATCCAGGCAGATTTCAACGGCTTCCAACTCCTCTTTCGCGGGCTTGCCGCCCAGCTTGTAGCGGGCGACGGTGGGACCGAAATGGTAGGTATACATGTCGTGGGCTTCGGATAGGGCGATCACGCCACGACCAACTTGCAGCTTCGGATGGCTACCGCGTAAGACGCCCCAACTCGCGCAGAGCTGGATCATGCTACGGCCCAGGTCGTCCTGTGCCTTCACCGTGGCGGTTTTGTCGCTCTTGAGCGAGGCTTCCATAATGTCGAGTGACTGGCTCGCAGTCTTCAGCGCGGCCCAGAACGGGCGGGCTTCCTTGGATTTGGTGCTGAGCCTGTCCTTCGCGCTCATGGCGGTGAAAGCCACGGCTTTCTGCATGTCACTGATCAACGAGGCAGCAGTCGGGGCTGCCCCTTGCTTGCGCTGGTGCTTGGCCTCCTTGGCGGCGACATAATGTAAGTGGGAGCCTGCATAACTGGCGAGCAGGATGCACAGGAAGATGGGCTTTAATTTTTTGGTCATGGGAGCGGTAGGCTTCCCTGAGCTAGTGAAAACTCAAGACACAAGCCTGACATAAGGGGAAACCCTCTCTTCCTAGCACTCATGCAGATGCCGGAGGAGCCTTCGACGCCGCCTTCTTGCAGGTAGTTTTTCATGTTCGCGTCGAACTGGCATACAAAGACTTCACGCAGTGGCTCTGGCTTAAGCGGAAACTTGCAGTTCAGAACCCAGGGTGACTCGGAAATGCGGCCGCAATCGCTCACCACATTGACTCCCAGCTTGGAGTTGTTGGGGCACTCCTAGTGCTGCGAGCAAAAGACGAATTCCTTCTTGTAGGCCTCTTGGGTGATGGTTTTTGGAGTAGGATTAGCGGCTAGGTAGAGTACACGTGGCTAAGTTTTTTCTGCGGCGGGCGGGCTTCCTGCGCAGAGGTTGGAGGGCCGACCTTGAGCCGCAGCGAAGGCTTGATCTTCGGCGGTAAAGCGGTCCAGCGGCAGGGTGAATGTTGGTTCATCTCGCATCTTGATCTGCACGTTAGGTCCGGCGTTGGCAACCCAGCCGACCTCGATTTTCCTGCCTCCGGTGCTGGTCCAGGTGCGGAAGGTGGACCAGGACTGTTGCGAGTTAAGCACGGTGACTTGCCAGAGTGAGGGCAATACGTGGTGCATGATTTCTGGGAATTCGTAGCGATGTGGCACCGCAATGTCGAACTTTGGCCTGAGATTGAACTTCAGTGTCGGAAAAGCTGTCGATAGTCCGCAACCACAATGTCATGATGATATTTGACAATGTAACCACATTTTGGTTACGCTGAAGGCCTGAGTTCTCGCTACCTCCGTTGTTTTTCTTATGTCCACTCCTGCTGCCATCTCTAGGGTCGCTCTTGCGCTTCTGATCGTGGGTCTATACGCCAGTCGAGCAATCGCCGCGCCACCTGCGGCACCGAGCAATGTGAAGGCAACGATGAGCAACCTGAGCCCGTCGTTTCTAGCTGTGTACGGTTTCTCGTCGAATATCAAGGGCTACTCGCTTCACTGGACCGATAATTCATCCGACGAAAACTTTTTTGAAATCCAGGTCAGCTTCGGGAGCTTCGGCTGGACGCAAAACTTTGCCTTTGCTAGTGCGAATGCCACGAGTCGTGAGATTTACTTCGACTTTGCCGAGTATGGGGTGGTGGATGGCAATTCAATTCAATGGCGGGTTCACGCTGTCAAGGGGACGTCCAGCGGCAATGCGATCACGGTGACTGAGCGTTCCGCGGGTAGCGCGGCATCGCCGGTCCTGATCTACAACTCGGTGCAGGAGTCGGGCTTCACCGCGCCTACAGGTCTAACGGCAACCGCTGTGGCAGGTGACGACGCTCGCTTTATTTTCAACTGGTCCGACAACACGAATAAAGAGGACCTCTATGACATCGAGTTCAAGAAGAACACAGATGCCGATTACAGCGGTGGAATCGGCGGCTCCTTGCCCTTCAATTTTCCTCCTGGAGAGCTCAGTTTGGCCGGTTTTCAGCCTGGGCAGCAGTATAAGGTTCGAGTGCGCGGCAAGCGAGCAGTGGCACACTCTGGGACTTTAATCACTTACGCCTACACGCAGGGGGACCCGCTGGAGAACCCGCCGTTAGGTGGGTACTCGAACGAGGCCTCGTTTACAATGCCAGCTTTGAAAGCTCCCACGGGCATGACCGTGGTGCAGAAGAACGAGCGCACGGTCACGGTCTCTTGGACAGATAACTCCAACAACGAAAACGGCTACCAAATTCAGTACCGCACCACACCGGGCACGGGTGATTTCATCACCGCAGATGTAACAGCAGCCAGCGCGGTGACAAAGGATGTCCCTTGGGTTCCAAATGTGAACACGGAGTGGCGGGTGGTAGCAGCCTTCAATCCAGGCAATAACGCGGCCTACATTCTCTCTCCGCCGACCACGCCCATCACTTTCAAATTGGATTTCAAGAAGGCAACTGACGTGCAGGTGAACATGACGGGTAACATGGCCACGGGGGACTCGATTGCGAATGTCAGTTGGGTGGACAATTCCGCGATTGAGACCGGCTACTACGTGTTGGCGAAACTGCACACCCAGAGTTCTTACACGGCGGTGGCTCAGGTGGGACCGAATGTGACAACCGCAACAGTGACAGGTGGGTTCGCTCCGGGGACGGTTTATGACTTTGTGGTGCTTGCCTACTACACGGAAGGCGATAACACCTTCGAATCGGACTTGTCGACCTTGGTGTCTGCGACATCAAAAGATGGGTTCACCAGCGCGCCATATGCCCCCATCACAGCGGGCGTGCCCTTCAGCTACACCTTGACAACGACCACGGTTCAAGCGCGGGTGGCGGTTCAGATTTCTGGATTGCCCGATGGCCTGAGCTTCAACAGCACCTCGCTGACTATCTCTGGCA
>CAXNNN010000078.1:0-10601 GCA_964203095.1 Verrucomicrobiaceae bacterium
TGAATACGACTCCCTTCATGCCACCCCCGCGCTTCATCTGGCCCAATGGAGCCAAGTGCGCCTTCATGCTGTGCTTTGATGTCGATGGCGAGACGACGGCGCTTTCTGAGGACCCAAACTTGGCCTCGCGATTGACCACAATGTCGCAGTGCGAGTATGGGCCGAACGTCGGCGTGCCGCGCATTCTCGGCTTGCTCGATCATCTTCAAATCCCGGCCACGTTCTTCGTGCCGAGCTACATCGCCGAGCATCATCCGCGCATGATGGAGGCCATCGTCTCGCGCGGACACGAGGTCGGCGCTCACGGCCATTTGCATGAGAAGCTCGCGCATCTGTCACCCGACGAAGAGCGCGAGGTGCTGGAAAAGAGCCTTGGCATTCTCGAGCGCCTCACCGGCAAGCGGCCCATTGGCTTCCGTGCGCCTTGGTTTGAGATCAATCCCGGCACGCCCGACTTGCTAAAGGAGTTCGGCTTCCTCTACAACGCCAGCATGATGGGAGACGACGTGCCCTACACGCACGCGAACGGCCTCATCGAAATCCCTGGGCAATGGATGCTCGAAGACTGGGAGCAAATCGCCTTCAACGCCGAGCCCGCCTGGGGCTTCACTCCCGAGAACTGCGCGAAGGTCTTCGACCTCTGGTGGCGCGAATTCGAAGCGATGCACGACTTCGGCTGCTGCTTCGTGCTCACGCTGCACCCGTGGCTCAGTGGTCGTCCATCGCGGGTGCGCTTGCTAGAGGAACTGATCACCAAAGCTCATACTTGCGGCAATGTATGGTTCGCACGCGGTCATGAGATCGCGGAGTATGTGATGGCGAACCCTCAAGCGCGACGGGAGGTGGACTTCGATCTGCCATGAAGCTGAACTTGTTCGTCTCCTGCTGGGGCAATGAAGTGGACATCACTGGCGCGCTCGTTCTAGCCAAGTCCTGGCAAGCCGATGGCATCGAAGGTGCAGTGCCTTCGGACGAACCCAATCAAGAGGCGCTTCTTCATCGCTCCGTGCCATGGATCACCGAGATCGCCACCGGCGGTGGCTATGTGCCGCATCCGCATCTCACACCGCAGCAGCATCTCGATGACTTGCGCCGCAGCATTGAAGCGGCGCTGCCGTTCAAGCCGATCATGTTCAACACGCTCGCTGGCAGGGATGCGTGGTCATTTGCGGACAAGGTGAAGTTCCACGCAGCCGCTTTGCCGCTAGAGCAGGAGTTCGGTATTCCCATCGCCTTCGAGACGCATCGCAGTCGTCCCACGTTTCATCCTTGGGTCACGCGCGACTTGCTGCTGGAACTCCCTGAGCTTCATCTCACCTGCGACTTCAGCCATTGGTGCACGGTGACCGAGCGGCTCGTCATGGATGAAGAAGCCGAGTTGCTCGACTTGGTTTCTAGTCGTGCCCGGCACATCCACGCGCGAGTCGGCTACGATCAAGGACCGCAGGTGCCCGATCCACGCGCGCCGGAGTATGCGGATGCCGTCGAGGCGCATGTGCGTTGGTGGCAGCACATTCTGAAAACGCAGGCCACGATGGGCCGCACGAGTTTCACCTTCACGCCGGAGTTTGGCCCCGATGGCTACTTGCAGAGCGAGCCCTTCACGCGCAAGCCTGCGGCCGACTTGCGCGAGGTGAATCACTGGATGCTGAGGCCCCTGCGGGATGTGATCACCGCCGACTGCTCTTCATACAATTTCTGGAAATAGTCATACGAGTGGCGTGGCGACTGCTAAGTGGTGCGGTGTTCATGCCTGATCCCAAGCCAGACTCTCACATTGCCCAGCGCGTCACCATCTCGTTGCCGGATGGCGTTTTTCGCCAGTTCGAGGAGCTGATGACGGAGCGTGGATTTGAAAACCGCTCGCAAGCCATTGCCGAGGTGCTTACGCAGCACATCGCGGACTACTACAGCCTGAAGGGCAATCGCATGATGGCGGGAACCATCACGCTTTTCTACGATCACAAGCGACCCGGCCTGAAGCAGGAGATCGCGGACATCCAGCACGAGAACATCCGCGAGGTCATCAGCTCGCTGCATGTGCTGCTGGAGAACAGCAACACGATGGAAGTCATCCTTGTGCAAGGCCCAGCGAAGCGTCTGCGCCAGATCGCAAACAAGCTGTTGCAATGCAAAGGCGTGCTTGCGGGTCGGCTCAATCTCACGCGCACGCTGATGCCGCCGATTCAAACGCAGCCGGACGAACCCGTAGCGCCCACGACTCCCGACAAATGAGCGAACTGATCTACACCCTTGAACTCAGCGGCGCAGGCATGTGGTCGCGCATCATCGGGCGACACAAGACACTGCGCCTCACCGACCTCGACGGCGGTGCGAACGTCGGCATGTTGCTCTACCACGCGAGCGAACGTCACGAGCGCTACAACATGCCCGACACGCTGAAGGGCCAGCACATCTTCTACCTGCGCGCGCCGTATTGCGTGCACTCGGATATGGGGCGGTTGTTTGCCTCGATCACGGAAGACACCGTCGGCTGGCACGACACCGTTTGCGGCGCGAGCGATGCGCGACTGGTGCAGGCGAAGTATGGCGAGAAGACCTTCCAGACCGCGCGCAATGACTTCCATCGCAATGGCCGCGAGTGCTTCCTCATCGAGTTGGCGAAGTGGGGCCTCGGCGAGCGCGACCTGGTGCCGAACATCAATTGGTTCAGCAAGATCGTCTCTGATGACGAGGGCAAGCTGAGCTTCGTCAGCGGCCACTCGAAGGCGGGCGACCACATCGACCTGCGCTTCGATATGGACACGCTCGTCGTCCTCAACACCTGCCAACACCCGCTCGATTCCGATCCCGTGTATCACCCGCATCGCGTGAAACTGGAGGTGTTCAACACCGAGCCTCCAGCGCTCGATGATCCGAGCTTCACCGTGCGCCCCGAGAACGCGCGCGCGCATCGCAACACCGACGACTTTTACCTGCTCGCCCGATGAGTGCCTTCATTCCCACGCAATCCACGCTCGATCCAGCGAAGGCAATCTACGATCACACCGTGCTCGCCGGTGATCATTGGGTGCACGAGGTCAAGGCAGGGCAAGTGCTCCGCATCGTCGATCTGGAGGGCAACCAAGCGGCCGACACGCTTTTCTACAACGCGCATGATCCGCTCGATCGCTACAGCGCGTGCGATACCATTCAGCGTCAGTCCGCGCTGTATTTGACCACGGGCACGAAACTCATCTCGACTCGCGGCAACGAACTGCTCACCATCGTCGCGGACACCTGTGGCAATCACGACACGCTCGGTGGTGCCTGCTCACGCGAGAGCAATGTGATGCGCTATGCCTTTGAGAAGGAGTCGATGCACGCCTGTCGCGACAGCTTCATTCGCGGCGTGCAATGCTGGAGCCACGGCCTCGGCAAACGCGACATCACGTGCAACATCAACTTCTTCATGAACGTGCCCGTCACGCCCGATGGCCAGCTGCGCTTCGCTGATGGCGTGTCGGGTCCCGGCTTCTATGTCGAACTGCGCGCGGAGATAGATGTCATCGCGCTCATGTCCAACTGCCCGCAGTTGAACAACCCTTGCAACGCCTACAACCCGACGCCCGTGCGCGTGCTCATCTGGGACTGATATGCATTGGTTCCTGCTCATCCTCTCGGCGGTCGCGGAAGCGCTGTTCGGCATCGCTACCTTTTACTCACGCGGCTACACGCAGCTCTGGCCATCCATCGGTGCGGTCGCGGCAGGCGCATCGACAGCGGTGTTGTTGGCCTTTGCCATGAAGGGCCTGCCGCTCGGCGTGGCGTTCGCGGTGTGGAGCGGACTCGCGGCGGTGGGCACCGTCGTGTTCGGCATCATCTACCTCGGCGAATCGAGCAGCATGCTTCAACTCGGCCTCATTGCGACTATCCTCGCCGGAGTGGTCGGACTCAAACTCATCTCCCCCAACTGATGTCCTCGTTCTCGAAAATCCTGGTCGCCAACCGTGGCGAAATTGCTTGCCGCATCATCAGCACGATCCAGAAGCTCGGCATCAAAGCCGTGGCCGTTTACTCGGAGGCAGATCGCAATGCACCGCATGTGGCAATGGCCGATGAAGCCTATCTGCTCGGCCCTGCGCCGGTCTCTGAGAGCTACATCAATCAAGCGAAGCTGCTCGAGGTCGCATCGCAATCCGGCGCGCAAGCTGTGCATCCAGGCTACGGGTTGCTGAGCGAGAATCCTGGCTTTGCCGAAGCATGCGAGAAAGCAGGCATGGCCTTCATCGGGCCCACGCCGGATCAGATGCGTGCGTTTGGTTTGAAGCACACAGCGCGTGAGCGCGCGGTGGAATGCAACGTGCCGCTCGTGCCTGGCTCAGGTCTTTTGAAGGATGCGGATGACGCCGTGACTGAGGCCGCCCGCATTGGTTTCCCCGTGATGCTGAAGAGCACCGCTGGCGGCGGTGGCATCGGGATGCGGCGCTGCGATGATGCGGAGTCGCTGGTGGCCGCGTTTGAATCCGTCGTGCGTCAGGGCAAGTCGAGCTTCGGCAATGGCGGTGTGTTTGTGGAGAAGCTCGTCGTTAACGCGCGTCACGTCGAAGTCCAGATCTTCGGCGATGGCAAAGGCAAGGTCGTCGCACTTGGCGAGCGCGATTGCTCCACGCAGCGTCGCAATCAAAAGATCATCGAGGAAACGCCCGCGCCGAACTTGAGCGATGCCACGCGCCATTCGCTGTGGGATTGCGCGGTTCGCTTGGGCGAGTCGGTGAACTACCGCTCCGCTGGCACGGTCGAGTTTGTCTATGATGCGGACACGAACGAGTTCTACTTCCTCGAAGTGAACACGCGCCTGCAAGTCGAGCACACGGTCACAGAATGCGTGACGGGCCTTGACCTCGTTGAATGGATGATCCGCACCGCTGCGGGCGAAGACGTGGGTTTGTCGAGCTACACCTTCGCTCCCGAGGGCAGTGCCATTCAGGTGCGCGTCTATGCCGAGGACCCGAACAAGGACTTCCAGCCGAGCTGCGGCCTGCTCAATGAAGTGCAACTGCCCGACGACGCGCGTTACGATGGATGGGTGGCGATGGGCACGGAGGTCACGCCGTATTACGATCCGCTGCTGACGAAGATCATCGTGCACGGCACTGATCGCACAGAAGCGATTGGCAAAATGCAGCAAGCGCTTGATGCGACGCGCCTCAGCGGCATCGAGACGAATCTCGCTTACCTGCGCCAAGTCATCCGTGATCCGCTCTTCACGGAAGGCAAGATCACCACGCGAGCGCTGGCCACGAAGTTCACATATCGCCCCAACACCATCGATGTGCTCGCGCCCGGCGTGCAAACCACGGTGCAGGACTATCCGGGCCGCGTCGGCTACTGGGAAATCGGCGTCCCGCCTTCGGGTGCGATGGACCCGTTGGCCTTGCGCATCGCCAACAAGCTGGTGGGCAATGAAGAGTCGGCAGCTGGCCTGGAGATCACGCTCGCGGGTCCCATGTTGCGCTTCAACTCGGACAGCGTCATCGCACTCACGGGTGCAAAGATGAACGCAGAACTCGATGGAGTCGCCGTGGAGTTCTGGAAGCCCATCGAAGTGCGCGCTGGCCAGACACTGAAGCTGCCCCACATCGCTGCGCGTGGATGTCGTGCGTATCTCGCGGTGCGCGGTGGACTCGATACGCCGCTTTATCTTGGTTCGCGCTCGACGTTCACGCTCGGGAACTTCGGGGGTCACGCGGGACGTGCGCTGCGCGTGGGTGATGTGCTGCATTTGGGCAAGCAGTCAATGGTCAATGGTCATTGGTCATTGGGCTCCACAATCGATGCGAAGAACCCCTGCGCTCGTCTTTATCCATTGGCTCCGCAGCAGACCCTAATGACTATTGACCAAGGACCATTGACCATCTCCGTCATCTACGGCCCGCACGGTTCGCCTGACTTCTTCACGCCCGAAGACATCGCGATGTTCTTCAGCACTGAGTGGGAAGTGCACTACAACTCCGCGCGCACAGGAGTCCGCTTAATCGGACCGAAGCCAACTTGGGCACGCCCCGACGGTGGCGAGGCGGGACTGCATCCGTCGAACATCCACGACAACGCGTATGCCATAGGTGCCATCGACTTCACCGGCGACATGCCGATCATCCTCGGCCCCGACGGCCCGAGCCTTGGTGGCTTTGTCTGTCCGGCGGTAATTGCTCATGCGGAGCTGTGGAAGGTCGGGCAGCTCAAGCCGGGGGATAAGGTGAAGTTTGTGCCTATCACAGTGGAGCAAGCGGAGGCGTTGGATGCGTTTGTGGAAGACAGTCTCGCTGGAAAACCCGCGACTGCGCCGACCACGAGTGAGAAGCCGCCGCTCGAAGCCATTCGCCGCCGCATTCCGGCCACAGAATCACGTCCCGAAGTCGTCTTCCGTCCCGCGAGCGACCGCTACTTGCTCGTCGAGTTCGGACCGCTGGTGCTCGACATCGCGCTGCGCTTCTGGGTTCATGCGGTGTATCTGAAGCTGCAAGCGATGCAGCATCCGGGCATCGTCGATCTAACGCCGGGCATCCGTTCGTTGCAGATCCACATTGATGGCAAGCATTTGAAGCTCGCGAGCACCGAAGCGATGGTTGCCGAGTTGATCGAGTCGCTCAACGACGTGGAGCATCTGGAGGTCCCATCGCGCATCGTGCATTTGCCCTTGTCATGGGACGATCCGCAGACGCAGCTCGCCATCGACAAATACATGCAGTCCGTGCGGCCCGATGCGCCGTGGTGCCCGAGCAACATCGAGTTCATCCGCCGCATCAATGGCCTCGACCGCATCGCCGAAGTCCAGCGCATCGTGTTCGACGCCAGTTACCTCGTGCTCGGCCTCGGCGACGTCTATCTCGGCGCGCCTGTGGCCACGCCACTCGATCCACGGCATCGTTTGGTCACCACGAAATACAACCCCGCGCGCACCTGGACACCGGAGAACGCCGTCGGCATCGGCGGTGCCTACATGTGCATCTACGGGATGGAAGGACCAGGTGGTTATCAGTTCGTCGGACGCACCATTCAGATGTGGAATCGCGACCGCGTGACCGATGTGTTTGAGCAGGGCAAGCCATGGCTGCTGCGCTTCTTCGACCAGGTGCGCTTCTACTTGGTGAGTGCCGAGGAGTTGATGGAACTTCGTCGCGAGTTCCCGGCGGGACGCTTCACACCGAAGATCGAACACAGCACCTTCAAGCTAAGCGATTACCTCGACTTCCTCGAATCCGAAGCACCGAGCATTGACGCCTTCCGCACGATACAGCGCGAAGCCTTCGCCGCCGAGCGCGAGCGTTGGCGAGTGGTCGGCCTCGATGTCACGGATTCTGCTGCAAGTGTTGCAACTAGCGACACCGAGATCGTCATCCCTGATGGTCATGAAGCGATCTTAAGCCCGGTGACGGGCAGCCTGTGGAAACTGCAAGTAAAGGTCGGTGACCGCATCGAGGAGGAGCAATCTTTGCTCATCGTCGAAGCGATGAAAATGGAGATTCACGTGCCCAGCACCAGCGCTGGCATAGTGGCTGCGTTGCATGTCAACGAAGGACAGCCGGTTCTGCCGGGACAGACACTGCTCACCCTGAAAACGGAGGCAGTCATTGGTCATTAGTCCTTGGTCATTGGTTACATCAGCAACGTCACGGGCGAAGCGGTGAAATCCAGGCCAGGCATATGCCTCTTGTCCATCCTGAACTATGCCGCTTTCAACCACCAATGACTATTGACCACTGACACATGACTTCCATTCCTGACCTCTCAATTTCTGCCCTTCTTCAAGCCTATCGCGACGGTGCCACCACTCCCGAACAAGTTATCCTCGAAGCCTGGCAGCGCGCGACCACGGGCGATCCGGCCATCTGGATCAGCCGCCCAAACGAAGCACAGTTGCGTGAGGCTATTGCCAGTCTTCAAGGTGAGTCACCCGACACCAAGCCGCTTTACGGCATCCCCTTTGCAATCAAAGACAACATCGACTGCGCGGGCTACTCGACCACCGCTGCCTGCCCCGCCTGGACCTATGAAGCAGAGAAGAGTTCGTTCGTTGTCGATCTCCTGATCAAGGCGGGCGCTGTGCCCATGGGCAAAACCAATCTCGATCAGTTCGCCACCGGACTCGTCGGCGTGCGCTCGCCGTATGGCGCGCCGGGGAATGCTTTCCATCCTGACTACATCTCCGGCGGCAGCAGCAGCGGTTCCGCAGTCGCTGTCGCGCAGGGAATGTGCAGTTTTTCATTGGGCACGGACACCGCCGGTTCGGGCCGTGTGCCCGCCTCCTTCAACAACCTTGTGGGCCTCAAGCCAACCCGTGGTGTGCTCAGTTGCAGCGGCGTCGTGCCCGCGTGCAAGTCCTTGGACTGCGTGTCCATCTTCGCACTCACCGCAGCGGATGCAGCCACCGTCTTCAATCTCACCGCCGTGTTCGATGAGAGCGATGGATACTCGCGTCGTCGCTGCCTGTGGCGCGACATGAAGTGGCCACCGCGCATTGGCGTGCCGCGCACGGATCAGCTCGACTTCTTTGGCAACGAAGACGCCAAGCGACTCTTCGAGTCCGCCACGCAAACCGTGGCCGCCATGGGCTGGCAGATCATCGAGGTAGATATCAGCGCGTTCCTGGATGCCGCGCGACTGCTTTATGAAGGTCCGTGGGTCGCCGAGCGCACCGCTGTTATCGCAGAGCTACTCGCCGACAAGCCTGACGCCCTGCTGCCCGTGACGCGCACTATCATTGAGGGAGGATTCAAAGGCACTGCCATCGAATCTTTCCAAGCCCAGTATCGCCTCTCCGATCTCAAGCGCTCCGCCGAGCGCACTTGGCAGCAAGTTGATGCATTGCTCATGCCGACCACAGGCACCATCTACACCAAGGCCGAGGTCGAGGCCGATCCCATCCAGCTCAATAGCAACCTGGGGCGCTACACGAACTTCATGAATCTGCTCGACCTGTGCGGGTGCGCCGTGCCCACTGGCTTCTTGCGCGGTGGCCTGCCTTGGGGCGTCACTTTCTACGCGCCAGCCTGCGGCGATGCGCTCGTGCTGGACTGCGCCGCGCACTTCCACGCCGCACGGCAGCTTCCGCTCGGGCGAACGAAGATCAATAGCAGCGACGTGCGCATCCCCTCCCCCAGTCCCGCACCCAAGCCCGTCATCCCCATGATGAAGGTCGCCGTCTGCGGTGCGCACATGGAAGGTCTCGCGCTGCATTGGCAGTTGCGTGAGCGCGAGGCCAAGCTTGTCCAAAAAACGCAGAGCGCGCCCTGCTATCGTCTCTACCTGCTGCCCGGCAGCGGTCGCATCCCTGATCGTCCAGGCATGGTGCGCGTCAACGAAGGCGGCTCCGCCATCGAACTCGAAGTGTGGGAGATTCCACAGAGCACTGTCGGCTCTTTCCTGGAAGGCATCGCCGCCCCCCTAGGCCTCGGCAAGGTTCAGCTCTCCGACGGCACCCAAGTCACCGGCTTCGTCTGCGAAGGCATCGCTGAAGACATTACTCGCGACATCACCCAGTTCGGTGGCTGGCGGGCGTGGTTGGATTCGAAGCTGTGAGGCGGCTTGGTTCCAGCGCCCACGCTTTCTCGGCGATTTGACTGCGTGGGTAACGCTTGTAAGTGCGGCGGTCTGCCGAGGATTTGATCTGGCATCCGCCACCCGCTCGGCTACCTTCCTTCCCATGCAAGCCATGACCCTCACCCTGCCAGCCGAATCCTTGATCGGTGTCCGCATTCCCCCGCGTGACCTAGAGCAAGAGTTGCGCCGCCGTCTTGCGGCGGCGTTGTTCTCGGATGGTATCTTATCGGGTGTCGCAGCCTGTCGGATGGCGGACATGGGCAAGGCAGAGTTCCAGCACATGCTCGGCGAGCGAGGCATCCCACAGCCATTGACTGAGCCAGACTTGGCGCAAGACCTCAGTAATCTCGCCACATGGAACGCCCGCTGATCATCTCCAACACTACGCCGCTCATCAACTTCGCTGAGATCGGGCGCATGGATGTCTTGGAGGCATTGTTTGGTTCCATCGCGATCCCGTCCGCCGTCGTGGATGAATTGGCAGCCAAAGCGGAGCTGTTCCCGACTGCTGCGCGAGTTCCTACGCTGACCAGCATTACCCGCATGACTCCCGCAGACCGACTGCTCGTCCAAGGCTTTGCGGGTCGTGTTCATCGTGGCGATGCAGAATGCCTAGCACTGGCCATGGAGCATCCAGACTCACTGCTCTTGCTGGACGATCTCGCTGCGCGTGAATTGGCGGCCTCGAACAACCTCCTGTTCACCGGCACCCTTGGCTGCTTGGTGCAGGCCAAGCACCAGCACATCATCCCAGCGATCAGACCGCTCTTGCAAGAGCTACGCGCCAAGTCACGCTTCTGGATTTCAGCCACTCTTGAAGAGCGCCTCTTGCGCGACGCTGGTGAATTTTGAAAACAAAGACCAACAGATTCACGATGGCGTAAATGCACGCTTTAAGGCTAGCATGAGAGACTTGCTTCACCGCTTGCTTCGCAATTGGCGATCAAGAAGGGCGCTAAAAAAGTGCGCGGCAATTTCGCGGTTCGCAGTAGAGCACGCTGAATCCGCCTTGGTGAACGCCGAGAAACAAGCCTGTGCCTTCATCGACACTGTCTCTA
>CAXNNN010000079.1:0-10561 GCA_964203095.1 Verrucomicrobiaceae bacterium
AAGCAGGAGAGCTATCCAGTGATTGATAACCGGCAAGGAAGGCTTGGCCTTGCTATCCATGGGCACCATCTCGATGGTCTGCACCGTCATGGGCACCTTGCCATTGTTCCAAAGTTGCAGCGCTTCTTCTGACAGCGGGCTACGCTGCTTTTCAGCATAGCCGCCTTGTCGAGCGGCGGCCTGTAAATCGTTCACCAAGTTCGCGTGCTCTTTGCGCACAATTGCATCCACATCTCTGCCCAGAGAAACGTCATGAGAGCAGGGGAAGATGACGACGCTGGCCTTCAAATCACTGCCTTGTCGGACATAGGTGACCGCTACGCCTGCCTCAGGTCGTGCATCACGAAAAACGGAACTGAGACCAAACTGGCCAAGCACCTGTGGGAAGCGAAGTCCCGTGCTCTGGTGGCCCCAGGGCGTGCCATCAGCGGGCAGTTTCAACCAGGCACCTGCGTCCCCTTTGCCCTTCTCAGCGGGCTTTTCAGCAGAGTGGACAACGCTGGAAATCAGAAGTGCGCACGACCAAAAACCGGCTTTCAGGATCAGGTGTAGGGGCGGAAAAGGACGCGTCATGCTTTCAAGTATGGAGAGTCCGGGGCACAGCGTCACGCGCTTTGCTCTATTTCCCTGCGTGCCGGGCTGCGGTCCTCACTTCTCACCGGAGTCGTCGCGGTCTGCCTCTTTGAGGGCTGCCGCTTTACGCAGGCGAATGGCCGGAATCACAGGGCGTTTGCGTTTTCTAAGTGCGTGGAGGTCCTTCATCGGGTTCCAGCCAGCTGGCTTGGGGGTGCCAACGCTCGACCACGACAATCCAAGCGCAACCCAGCGCTCGCGCCATTGCTCATAAGTAAAGCCTTGGTCATCGTCTGAGTGGCCCGATTCAAAGCCGCAGGACGGACAGATTTCATGGGAAGCACCGCCGCTGGTGGATCTTTGAGGGGCGTTCAGGTAGCGCCAACCGCAGACGGAACAGGTGTGTTGCTGAGTCTTCATGGGGGTATGAAAAGGTTAATTGAATGGCAGTTCGTCAGGTTTGACCGATCTGCCTGGCTGCCGATTCCAATAGTCGGGGTTCGACGGCTTGAAGAAGGTGCGTGTTTTGCCTCGGCTGTCATAGGCAGCAAAGGTGCGAGTCTTGGGCTCCCACACGCGCAGGGTATTGTCCGCGTCATCCCACTTCATGGGCATAGCATTTTGCCGGGCGCGCTGCAGGAATAGCCAAGCTTGCGTGGCATAGTGATCTTTGGAGACGGAACGGAAATCGGCTCCGTGCCGTTCATAATGATCCTCTAGCGTGTCTAGCTGTCGCCATGTTAGATCGGTTGGCGGAGCGGTGAGCACGCTGTCGGTCGCCACAGCCGTTGGCTTGGGTGTTGAGGCTGCGGGACCTGCTTTGGAGTCAGGTGAGATCAGGCCTGACAAAAACCGCATGACTGTCGTGCCGACGGAAACTTTGGAGCGCTCGGTTGCAGCGGGCGCGCGGGTGGTCTGGAAGCTACCTTGACCCAATAGCACCCGCGCCGAGCCGACGCTGAAATGGTAGGTCGTGCCGGGGAGCAGCCCAGCGAGGTTAATCCGATGCTCCGTTCCCACGCTGTCCGAAGCACGCTGATCGAGCAGCTTCTCCTGTGTGCCATAATGCAAGCGTGTGCCAGCTTCTACATCAGTCGTCCATGTGACACTCGCCGTGGTCTCTCCCGCCTTGACATGCGGACCATTGATCAACGTTAATCCAGAAGCTACAGGAACGCAGGCGAGCAGGAAAACAAGGCATAGCGCCTGAAGGGAGTAGGTTAGTTGGAAGGGTCGCATTTACACGTTATCGGAATAGCGGGCATACTAGGACGGCAAGAGGCCTTTTTAATTCAAAATGTTGTGCCGCATACGAATTTTCATTCGAACACGAGCGTTCTTGTGAACGCTCTTCGGGTGCATCGGTGTGACAAAAAAGCCGCTGCCATTTCGGGCAGCGGCTGTTGAGCGAAAAAACTAAAGAATCGCAAACTACGGGCTAGCGTCTGGTGCCGCACCCTGACCTGCGCCATTATTGTTGGTGGCATTTGGACCGTTGCCAGTACCATTATTGCGAGATCCCGTCGGTAGCCCCAGACCGCCGAATCCACCGCTAGAGAAAGGGCTGCTCATGATACCGCCATTGGCAACATTCCCCTGATTTCCTTGGCCTTGTCCTTGACCCTGGCCTTCCCCACCCTCGCCTTGTCCTTGACCCTGGCCTTGTCCCGCAGCTCCTCCACCCCCGCCTGAGCCGGGGCTAAAAGTGGGGACGCTAAGGCCGCTAGCCGTGATGGACATGCTACTCACTCCGAACGCAGGGGGATTAAAGTCAGGTTCCCAGCGCAGAGCGATGTAGCGAGCTCGGACGGATTTGGCAAGCTTGGCCTTGATGTGGCCAAGGCCTTGCGTGTCTTCGACGGTAGCGATCGGGCTCAAAGAATTAAACACGTCAAAGTCGAACGAGCGGCGTCCGCGCCAGTCTTCCTTCTCAGGCAGCTCTTTCTCGAAAGCAAAAGCTTGGAAACGCACAGGGCGTGGGGAGTGAACGGAACCCACTTCTGTCAGGGTGCGAGCCTGACCGAGATCATAAACCACCGTGCGATACTTCTCGTCAGACTCTGGGAACTCAAAGCGGCCATAGCTGGCGGCCAATTCGTCGCCACCTGCGGGCGACGGATGAATGTAGATGATGCGGCTGCCGCCCAGGCCACTAGCGACGTTCAAGCTCTGAGAAGGCTCACCTTGAGCTGCCTCTTTCACTTTGAAGTCTTGATCGCTGTCCGTTCCGTAAATACCCAATTGCTTGATGTTTCCGCCCTTTGCCAAGTTAAACTCGAGCCGAACATACTTGGCTTGAGCGCCCGCATACTTCAGCAGCACCGAGCTGTCGGCACCCGTGAAGACGCTCTTGGCGAGCGTTGCCCAGGCGCGCTGGTCAGCGCTGCTAGAGACGGTCACGCTACCTTCGGCACCTTCGTTGACAAAACTGGTGGTGTCCGTGACAAGCTGGCGACCAAGATTGATTACCACGTGACTGGCACCTGCGCCAGCTTTGGAGCTGGGGGTGACCTCGTCAGAGATCAAATTCTCGGGCTGCGCTAGTCCGCTGGAGGCAGCGATTCGAACACCAGGGAGACTTGCAGAAGCGGTGTCGATCGGGCGCTTCTCAACCCCGCCGAGGCGCTGCCAAGCTGCCTGCGATGCTGGGACCGCCAGAGTCAGCAAGATCGTTGTGAGGAGGGTCTTTTTCATAATCAGGAAATTCTCAACGGTAAGGCGATGCACCAAGTCTGAGAAGAAATGTCAAATTTAGGCAGCAACAAGAACCATATCTGCTTGGCCATGTAAACACTTTTTCCCATCCTCGTCCGATCCTGGGGTTGAGTTTTTCGAAAAGCTTAAGAAATTCATTTCATGTGGATTTGTCCTCACTGCCGTTCGCCTCTTCAGGCTGGGAGGCAGTGCTGTGAGCGCTGCGGATGTCAACTTTCCAGGCTAACGCAGCTGCTTGGCAATCAGCAGGTTCGGGTGGAGCGCTAGGTCTCCAAGGAAGCCCCCGCGCCTCCGCCTATGCCGGAGGCTCCACTGAAAGAGTCGCTTCCCGAGATCACGGTGCTTGCCGTGCCCAAGCTGGTGCCCTATCAGCGCGCGATCCTAGCCTGTGCCACCGCCTTGTTAGCACTGGCACTCTGGTCATCTGGCGCTGGCGTCGCTACAAGCGGCGCCAATACGTGTGGACCCTGCCCGAGCGAGAGGTCCAGCCACGCTTTGGTTGCACGCATTGCAATGGTGGGACGTGGATTGACTATCGCTGGAGCTAGGCCTTGGCCACGGTCGGCTCTTTGCGCCAGAGAACGGCCAGCGCTATCACCCCGATCATCGGAGCCAGCCCTGCGCAGGCCATGCCCAGATCGAAGGACTTCGTCTGATCCACCAGCGCGCCAAAGGCCGAGTGCATGGGCGACGTGACGGCCCAGACCCACATGCTGAGCAGGCCGGTCAACCGCGCGACGTGGCGTCCAGACAGCTCCTGCACGAAGCTGTAGTAGCAAGGGAACAAGCCCAGGGCCCCCGCACCGACGACCAAGATCACAGCCAGCAGCGGCCAGCCTTTCGGCAGCCAGAGGATGAGCAAGGCCGCGCAGGTCATCACGGAGCAGAGCAAATACACGTGCCGCTTCGCCCGGTGCGCGCTCAGGCTGAACCGGCGCACGAGCCAGACCGACAAGAAGCCCGCAGCCAGGCACCCTACATCCGTCGCTACATAATAGAGGGAGGTGAAATCCAGTGCCTCGTGCTCGGTATAGCCGCGGCCTTGGATCAGGAACTTCGGCAGCCACACGCGGAAGAGATGCCAGCACGTCTGCGCCCCCAGAATAATGAGCGCCACGGACCAAAACGCCCCGCTCCGCAAGATTGGCAGCAGTGAGTCGTCGGCTAAGTCGCCCACTTCGGTGGGGCGACCTCGCAGATCTTGATCGCGGATGATCGCGAACCAGGCGACGACCCAGATCAGGCCCGCGCCACCGACCACTTCAAAAGCCACGCGCCAAGTGCCGATGTCGTCCGTCATCAGCAGCTTCATGATCTGCGGCGTGAAGATGGAGGCGATGGAGGCCCCGCTTTGCAGAATGCTGTTGCCCAGCGTGCGCTCCTTCGCGTCGAGCAGGGCGAAGGTTGTCTTCAGCGCGCAGGGCCAGTGCGCGGCTTCGAACAAGCCAAACACAATGCGGCACATCAGCAACTCGCCGAACGTGCTCGTCCAGGCCGAGACCACCGCTGCCAGCGACCAACCCGCCAGCACGGCCGGATAGAGCCACCGCACATTGAATCGCTCTGCCGCGAAACCGAACACCAGCGAGCCAAAGGCAAACGCCAAGCCAAAGCCCGTCTCCAGGTGGCCATACTGCTGCTGGCTCAGCCCGAACTCCGTCGAGATGCGAGTGGCCGCGTTCGCCAGCGTCTGGCGGTCCATGTAATTGATCGTCGTAGCCAGCAGGAGCAGGCCGCAGATCCACCATTTGCGATGCAGGAAAGTCATGAGTTGGGAGAGGGGATATAACGCAGCGGCAGGGGCGCTTCCTCCGGCGACTTGCGATCTGGTCATTCGTCGTGACCAGTTAAGTTCCTGTGCGCCTGTGCGTTCCCATGACAACCTTACCAACTGCATGATCCCCATCCGACCCCTCGCCTTGCTTGCCGTCCTGCTGCTGCCCTTGAGTAGCAGTCGCGCTGCTGAACCCTTCCTCGACAAGCAGCCGCTTTTCACGGCTGGCGAAGATCCGGCGTTCAGCATCTACCACATTCCTGGCATCGTCGTGACGGCCAAGGGCACGGTGCTGGCCTGGTGCGAGGCCCGCAAGCGGCCCTCTGGCGTCAGCGACTGGGATGACATCCGCATTCTGCTGCGCCGCTCCACCGATGCGGGCAAAACCTGGAGCGCGCCCAAGAGCATCGTCGATGTGCCGGGACCGAAGGCGAAGAACCCTATCGCACTCAAGATGAAGAACGTGGATCCAAAGGATGTGACGTATAACAACCCCGTCCTGATCGCGGACAAGGACGGCACCGTGCACATGCTGTTCTGTCTGGAATATGAGCGTGCCTTTTATCAGTGCAGCACCGACGATGGGCTGACCTGGAGTGCGCCGACCGAGATCACGGCAGCCTTTGAGGCGTTCAAGAAAGACTATGATTGGAAGGTGATCGCCACAGGGCCGAACCATAGCATTCAGCTGAAGACGGGGCGTCTAGTGGTCCCGGTTTGGCTCTCCACCGGCACAGGCGGCAATGCGCACCGGCCCAGTGTCACGGCCACGGTTTACAGCGACGACGCGGGCAAGACCTGGAAGGCGGGCGAGATCGCCGTGCCGTGCACCGATGAGTGGATCAATCCGAATGAAACCGTCGCCATCGAACTCGCCGACGGCCGCGTGATGCTCAACGTGCGCAGCGAATCCAAGGCCCATCGCCGCCTGATCACGACCAGCAAAGACGGAGCCACCGGCTGGAGCACGCCGACGTTTGATGATGCGTTGCTGGAGCCGATCTGCATGGGTGGCATCATCCGCTACTCGCTGGAGCCAAACACACGCATCCTCTTCAGTAACCCGCATAACCTGGAAGGCGGTCGCGAAGGTAAGCCTAAGCCGGGCAAAAGCCGGGCGCGCAAGAATGTCAGCGTGAAGCTCAGCTACAATGAAGGCCAAACCTGGGCCGTGAACAAAACCATCGAGCCCGGTCCCAGCATGTATAGCGACATCGCCGTCGCGCACGATGGCACCATCCTGTGCTTCTATGGAGCGGGTGCTAAGCCAGGGTTTGCCGGACAAGGCCTCACGCTAGCCCGCTTCAATCTGGAGTGGCTCACCGACGGCAAGGACAAGCCCTGATCAAAGGCGATACACCCGCGCCTCCCTTCAACGGCTGGCAACGGACCACGCAGCGCGCCCTTCATCTCCCTGATTGAAAAGCCGCATCCGGTGCGTTCCCTGCCGCCCATGAACAGACTCACCTGTTTCTTTGCCCTTCTCGGCCTCACCAGCGTCTCCGCACAAGGTGACAATCACGACGTGGTCATCTACGGCGGCACCTGCGCTGCGATCACCTCCGCCGTGCAGGTGAAGAAGATGGGCAAGTCGGTCATCATTGTCTCACCCGACAAGCACCTGGGCGGCCTCAGCAGCGGCGGCCTCGGCTTCACCGACACGGGCAACAAGGCCGTCATCGGCGGCCTCGCTCGCGACTTCTACCACCGCATCTACATGCACTACCAGAAGCCAGAGTCCTGGAAGCAGCAGAAGCAGTCCGAGTATGGCAACAAGGGCCAGGGCACCCCGGCGATGGATGGCGAGAACCGCACCATGTGGATCTTCGAGCCGAGCGCGGCGGAGCAAGTCTTCGAGGATTACGTGAAGGAGTTCAGCCTGGAAGTCGTGCGCGACGAATGGCTCGACCGCGCCAAGGGCGTGAAGAAGGAAGGCGACAAGATCGTGTCCATCACCACCCTCAGCGGCAAGACCTATGCGGGGAAGATGTTCATCGACGCCACTTATGAAGGCGACCTCATGGCCGCAGCCGGTGTCAAATACCACGTCGGTCGCGAGGCGAACAGCGTCTATGGCGAGGAACACAACGGCATCCAGGTCGGCGTGCTGCATCACCGCCATCACTTCGGTGCGGTGAAGGAGAAGATCAGCCCCTACAAGGTGCCGGGCGATCCAAAAAGCGGCGTGCTCCCCCGCGTGAGCACCGAGCCCGTGGGCGAGTTCGGTGCCGGTGACAAGCGCGTGCAGGCTTACTGCTTCCGCTCTTGCTACACGAATGTGCCCGAGAACCGCATCCCCTTCCCCAAGCCCGCAGGCTACGACGCCAGCCATTATGAATTGCTGCTGCGCGTGCTCAAAACCGGCTGGGGCGAGTTCTTTGAGAAGTTCGATCCCATCCCGAACCACAAGACCGATACCAACAACCACGGTCCGTTCAGTTTTGATAACATCGGCTACAACTACGACTACCCGGACGCCGGCTACGAGCGCCGCAAGGAGATCATCGCCGAGCACCGCACCTATCAGCAGGGCCTGCTCTGGTTTGTCGCCAATGACCCGCGCGTGCCGAAGAAGGTGCAGGAAGAGCTGCGCCAGTGGGGCCTGCCGAAGGACGAGTTCAAAGACAATGGCAACTGGTCGCACCAGCTCTACATCCGCGAGGCGCGCCGCATGATCGGCAACTTCGTGATGACGGAGAACGAGCTGCGCAAGAAGACGCCCACGCCCGATTCCGTGGGCATGGGCAGCTACACCATCGACAGCCACAATGTGCAGCGCTACATCACGCCGGAAGGTTACGTGCAGAACGAGGGCGACATCGGCGTCAGCACCAATGGCCCGTATGAGATCGCGTATGGCTCGCTGGTGCCAAAGAAAAACCAGGGATCGAACCTGCTCGTGCCCGTGGCCATGTCCGCCAGCCACATCGCTTATGGTTCCATCCGCATGGAGCCCGTGTTCATGATCCTCGGCCAGAGCGCCGCCACTGCCGCCGTCATCGCCATCAATGAGAATCAGCCCGTCCAACGCGTGTCCTATGACAAGCTGCGCGATCAGCTGGTCAGGGACGGCCAGATCCTCAACTACATCGGCCCCAAGTCCGCGCGCGGTGTGGATGCAGCCAAGGTCAAAGGCATCGTCATGGATGATCGCGATGCGAAGATGACGGGCCACTGGCAAGAGAGCGCCGCTGCCAAGTTCTTCATCAACGACGGCTATCGCCACGATGGCAATGCGAAGGACGGCCAGAGCAGCCTGCGCTTTGAGCCCAAGCTGACTAAGCCCGGCAAGTTCCGCCTCCAGCTCGCCGCACCTCCAAACACCAACCGCGCCAGCAATGCCCCCGTGGAGATCGAGCACCTCGGCGGCGTGGAAAAGCTCACGATCAATCTGAAGTCCGGCAAGGAAGCCGAAGGCGCGAACTGGATCGACCTCGGCACCTACGAGTGCGGCAACGACACCGCCATCACCATCAGCAATGTCGGTGTCGATGGCTACGTCGTGGTCGATGCGGTGCGTTGGTTGGCGGAGTGAGCCACGGGTGTTCGCTGGCACCGGCACGGGGATCACCAGCTTGCCATCCTTCTCGGCCACTCCGACGTTTGGCCTAGCTGGCAGCAGCGAAAGGATGCGCGTGCGGCCTGCTTATCTTCCGGTGCATGAATCCGATCCAAACCGAGAATGCACTGCTGGGCAGTGCCGACTGGCAGCTCACCCGACTGCGGTTGGATGGCAGCGGGTATCGCTCGCCCCTCATTGAGGGCTTTGCCTCCAAGCAATCGGTCAAAGCAGGCGACGTGTTGGACTTCTTCATCAGCACGCAGCCCGCCGCGCGGTTCAAGATGGAAATCTTCCGCACCGGCTACTACGGCGGTCGCGGAGCACGGCTGATGACCGAGCTGGGCCCCTTTGATGGCAAGGCGCAAGCCGTGCCCGAGGTCGGGGCGAAGCGTCTGCGCGAGTGCCGGTGGGACAAGACCGTGTCACTGACCGTTCCGGCGCACTGGGTCAGCGGCGTGTATCTCGGTCGACTGACCACGCTGCCCGCCTTTCCCGACGAGCCCTACTGGCAGAGCTACGTCGTTTTCATCGTCACCGATGATCGCCCGACCGACATCCTGTTTCAGTGCAGTGACAACACCTGGCAGGCTTACAATAGATGGCCAGACAACTATTCGCTCTACACCGATCCCAAGGGCAACCAAGGCCCCTGGTCCGACGTGAGCTTTGATCGGCCGTATGCGAAGTATGCCCAGATCTATGACAACCCGCAGTCCGTTGGCAGTGGCGAATGGTTGTGCTTTGAGTTCCCCGCTGCCTACTGGCTAGAGCAGCAGGGCTACGACGTGACCTACTGCTCCAACGCCGACATGATCGCCCCCGACCACGGGCTTAAGTGCAAGGCCTTCATCAGCATCGGTCATGACGAGTATTGGGACCTGCGTCAGTATCACAGCGTGCAGCAGATGAAGGACGCCGGCGTGAACCTCCTCTTCCTCTCGGGCAATTCCGTGTGCTGGGTCACCCCCTTCTCACCCAATGCGGACGGCGTGCCCAGCCGTCGCATCTTTCGCGGCGGACCGTATGGCGGCGACTACAAGTATGCCGTGGATCGTGAGAAAGAGCATGGGCCCTACCCGCATCGCGGCCCGGATGAAGGCTACCTCATGGGCGTGCGGAACATCGACCCCGTCAATGGCGGTGGCGACTGGGTGTGCACCCAGCCAGAGCATTGGCTCTTCCACGGCACCGGCATGAAGGCGGGCGATACCATCCCCGGCATGGTCGGCTGGGAATACCACGGCGATCCACCGCAGGACGTGCCCGGCCTGCACATCGTGGCCGGTGGCACCGCGTTTCAGGGCGGGCACCGTCCGCAGCACTGGCAGGCCGTCATCTTCGACGGACCCCAGGGGAACTTCGTCTTCAATGCCTCCACCATCTGGTGGGCGCAGGGCCTGAGCAAACCGCCCGGCCACATGCCCGTCTGGAGCCACTACTCACGCCCCCACGGCCCCGACCGCCGCGTGCAGCGCATCACCGAGAACCTGCTGAAAAAGGCGCTCGCCTGAGCGGACTACCCGCCATTAAAAGGAGCGACGGCAAGATGCCGTCGCTCCTTGCCTCTGAGCCACGCGAACGAACGCTTCGGAGGTCGCCTCCTCAGCGCCAGTATCAGTTCGGTTGAGTGGGATCAAACATCGACTCGGCGGACTTGGCGAGAGCCAGACCGGGAAAGCATCCGCACCCTGAGGTCCCGAGGGTCTCCGGCGCAGCCACCTCCCGCTAGGCTCAGCCTGCAAAGGTCACGCTCACAATGTCGCTCGCGATCCCGATCTCCTCGTCATCAACCCGGATTATTCAGTAGAGTAAGCGAACGGAGGTGGATGAACTTCGATTTGGCGGAAGATGGCGTCCATCCAGGGACGCTTTTTGCGGGGTAGTGAGAGTTGAAGCACCCGTTTGCACGCGTGTTGGCTAACCCGACCGCCTATTGC
>CAXNNN010000080.1:0-10526 GCA_964203095.1 Verrucomicrobiaceae bacterium
CCCAGAGTAGGCATAAGCACAGGCCGCTGATGCTTAGCTGCGATTGGCAAAACTCAGTTCATTCGACGAAAACAGTAATTAGCTTTTGTGCACAGTCTATGCCATCCAAAGAGCGATGAATTCAACTGGTACCGCCGTCTCAACCCCGCAACGCCCCACCCGGACCAATACCGCTGTCTGGAAATCGCTCGTCCTTCCCTATCAGAAGCCATCGCTGCCGCGCGCGGTCTGGCAGCTGTGCAACACCCTGGTGCCCTATGCGGTGATCTGGTATCTGATGTATCTGAGCCTGTCGTGGTCGGCCTGGATCACCTTTGGTCTGGCAGTTCTCAATGGCTTGTTCCTGGTGCGCATCTTTATCATTTTCCATGACTGCGGGCACGGCTCGTTTTTCAAGTCATCGCTGGCCAACGACATCGTTGGTTTCATCACCGGCCTGCTGACACTGACGCCTTATCACCACTGGCGCTGGGAACACTCCATTCACCATGCTAGCTGCGGAGATCTCGACCGTCGCGGCACGGGCGATATCTGGACCATGACGGTGCAGGAGTATCTATCTTCCCCGCCGTGGAAGCGCCTGTGCTACCGCGTGGCACGTCACCCGGTGATGCTGTTCTTGATCTCCCCGGTGGTGCTGTTTGTTTTCTGGCAGCGCTTCGCCGTGGCCAAAGCAAGCGCCCGCGAAAAGCGGTCCGTTTGGCTGATGAATGCAGCAATCCTCGCCATGGCGGCCTTGCTGAGCTGGCCCTTGGGCATCACCAACTATTTGCTGATCCACCTCACCATCGTCACCGTGGGCGGCGGCGTGGGCATATGGATGTTCTATGTGCAGCACCAGTTCGACGACGTGTATTGGGAGAACAACGACAGCTGGGATTACACACAAGCAGCTCTCCAGGGCAGCTCATTCTACAAGCTGCCGCGTGTGTTGCAGTGGTTCTCGGGCAACATCGGATTCCATCACATTCATCACCTCAGCCCGCGCATTCCCAACTACAACCTGGAGCGCTGCCACCGGGCCAATGAACTGTTTCAACAAGTGAAGCCGATCACTCTGTGGTCCAGCTTGAAACTGGCATCGCTCCGTTTATGGGACGAGCAGCAGCGCAAGCTCGTGGGCTGGAGCCATCTCCGGCAGCTGCGCTCCCAATCTGCGCCAAGCGCGTAGGCCCCCGTGGGACTCGGCGCGGCATTGGAGAAGTCGAAAGGTGGAGCGAGGCTATCGCCTCACCTCTCGACCTCTCTCCAAGCCGCGTGTGACTCTAGCGAGATGAGCGGCCCGCGCGGTTCACTTGGCGATGCCACTGAGACGGAAGTCGTCGTATTCGACATCCACGGCATTCGTCGTCAGGCTCACCAATGACTTGGTGTCGTGGGCAATACCTGCGGACTGGAAGCTACCCACCGCCGTGCCATCAATGAGGACCGTCAAGGCGTCGCCCTTGGTCTGCACGACCAGGGTGTGCCAGTCCTGCAAAGCGAGCTTCACAGGGAACGACTTGGCCTTCGCGGCCAGCATCTTCTTCTCCTCGGGCGTGAGCTGATTGGCTTTCTTCCGGTCGTAGAAGCCGCCTTCCAGATTGAAACCACCGGTCTTCGCGTCGGACAAGTTCACGCTCTTCGGGCTGATCGACGCCTGACAAATGTGACCCGCATGGGAGCCCTTGTAGTTCTTGTCATCGAACCACACGTTGAAACTCTTCGCCTTATCGCTGGCGAAGCGAAACTTCACCGAGACCTCCAGATCGCGCTCCCCCTCCAGCCGAATGTGATCGACCGCCGAATGGTCGGATGCCGGTGCCGTGATGCCCACCAGCACACCACCTTTGACCACGCTGGCGCTCTTGTAGTGTCCCCAAGCCTTGCCAAAGCCATCGGCAGTGAAGTCATCGGAGAAGATGACGCGTGGATAGTCGGCGGCGAAAGTCGAAGCAGCGAGCAAGAGAAGAGGCAGGAGGATTTTCATGGGCCGTGGTGAACGCACCACCAAGACTCAAACCTTCAGCCAACTCACACGGGTCGCAGCACGCTCTTCACCACCTCGCCCTTGTGCATCTTCTCGAAGGCTTCGTGCCATTCCGTCACGGGCCAGACGCCGCCGATGATGGGCTTCACATCGAACTGACCGCTTGATAGCAGCGCGATCACGCGTTCCCAGATCGGCCAGTTGTGACTGAAGCTGCCTTGCAGCGTGATGTTCTTCTGCACCAGCGGGTCGATGTTGAAGCCCAGCGGTTGCGGGCCCCAGCCGACCTTGGAAATCCAGCCCGCAGGGCGCACGATGTCGAGTGCGATCTTGAGCGTGACGCTGGCACCGGCGGCGTCGATGACACCATCGCAGCCGAGACCATCGCGCTCCATCGCCCAGGGCTTGGCGTCGCCGATGATGACCTCGCAGCCGTAGTGCTTGCGCGCGAGTTCGAGACGATGAGCATCCTGTTCCAAGCCCACGATGGCGACCTGTGCTCCGCATTGCTTGGCCATCGCCGCGCAGAGAATGCCGATGGTGCCGGGCCCAAGCACGACCACGCGGTCACCGGGTTCGATGCGCGCATTCTTCACCACCGCATTGTAAGCCACGCAGCAGGGCTCAGTGAGGCAGGCTTGCTCAAAGGGAAGCTGGTCGGGCACATGATGCAGAATGCGACTCGGCACCCGCACATACTTCGTCATCGCGCCATTCACGCCGTAGCCAAAACCCTTGCGCGTGTTGTCGAGGTTGTAGAGACCGCGACGCGTCATCGGGTTGTCCTTGGAAATGATCGCGGCGGTCTCGGAGACAACGCGGTCGCCTTCCTTCCAGCCTTCCACGTCCTTGCCGACTTCGATGATGTGGCCGCCGAATTCGTGACCAAGCACGACCGGATAACTCACCGGCCAGGAATGATCCGCCGTCCACTGGTGCAAGTCCGAGCCGCACACGCCCACATTGGCGACCTCCAGCAGCACGTCCTCGGCACCGATGGTGGGTTTCTCGATTTCACGGATTTCGACAGAGCCTTTTTCAGGCGCGTAGTTGACGACAGCAGCGGATTTCATGGAGCTAAACGATGAAGCAAACTCGCGCAGCCGTCACGACAAAGAATGGGCGAAATGCGACGCCCAGCGCGATCCATCGTGAATCGTGCATACTGGTGGCGGCCCACGAGCTTGTGAACCATGCTGCGCTTGCGCCCCGCCTCTCTCTGACCTCATGCCCGACTCTCTACCCTCTGCTGCCTCGCCTGCGGGCTGGCGTCTTGATCATTCGTATGCACGCTTGCCCTCCGCCTTTCACACTCGGGTGGACCCCACGCCGGTGCGCGAGCCGCAGTTGGTCATCATCAATGCCTCGCTCGCCCAGACCTTGGGGCTGGAGGCGGATGCCTTGACTGACGCAGCTCTGTTCACCGGCAATACGCTGCCGCCGGGGGCGCAGCCGCTGGCCCAAGCGTATGCCGGGCATCAGTATGCGCATTTCACCATGCTCGGTGACGGGCGCGCGATCCTGCTCGGCGAGCAACTCACCCCCAGCGGTGGACGCTTCGACATTCAGCTCAAGGGCTCGGGCCCCACCCCGTTCTCCCGCCGTGGCGATGGGCGCGCAGCGCTCGGCCCAATGCTGCGGGAATACATCATCAGCGAGGCCATGCACGCCCTTGGCATTCCCACCACGCGCAGCTTGGCAGTCACAACGACCGGCGAACCTGTGTTTCGTCCCGAGGCTTTGCTCACTCGTGTGGCCGCCAGCCACCTACGCGTGGGCACCTTTGAATACGCCGCGGCACGCGATGAAAAGCCCGCGCTGCAAGCCCTGGCCGACCACACTTGGCAACGCCACTACCCTGAGCTTGCTCAGGCCGAAGCGCCCTATGTCGCCTTGCTGGAAGCGGTGGTCGAACGACAGGCGAAGTTGATCAGCCAGTGGCAACTCGTGGGGTTCATTCACGGTGTGATGAACACGGACAACATGGCGCTCTCGGGCGAGACCATCGACTACGGCCCCTGCGCTTTCATGGACTCCTATCATCCTGCCACGGTGTTCAGCTCCATCGACCGCAACGGCCGCTATGCCTACGGGCAGCAGCCGCACATCGCGCAGTGGAACCTAGCACGGCTGGCAGAAGCCTTGCTGCCATTGCTTCACGATGACGAAGCGACGGCGATTGTGCTGGCCAACGAGGCGATCGAACGCTTTGAAGCGCACTTCAAGCATCACTGGCTCACAGGCATGAGAGCGAAGTTGGGCCTCTTCGCTGCGGAAGACAACGATGCACTGCTGGTGAAAGCGTTGCTCGACTGGATGCAGCAAGCCAAGGCGGACTTCACGAACACCTTTGCCGCCTTGAGCCGGCCTGAGTCCGCTGCACTCTCGTCAGACACCAGCTACCATGACTGGCATGAGCGCTGGCAGGAGCGACGGGCTCGCCAGCCGCAGACACCCAGCTTTGTCATCGCCCACATGCAGCGCCACAACCCAGCCTACATCCCACGCAATCACAAGGTAGAGGAAGCCCTGGCCGCAGCGGTGGATAACGCTGACCTGAGCGTGATGCACCGCTTGCTAGCGGTGCTGGCCAAACCCTACGACCATACACAAGATCATCCCGACCACCTCGCACCCTCAGGGGCCGAGGCATATCGCACCTTCTGCGGGACGTGACCTTGCCAAGCGAACACGCCCTCAGCGCACCACGGTCTGCGAATGAACCGCATCACAGATCAAACGCAGTGACGCTTCGAGATTGCCATCGGCAGTCTTGAAGGCATCGGCATCAATCGTGAGTGGCGCGCCGAGCACGACCAGCGGTGCTCCGTATTGCGGACACTGGATGGCTTGTTCGAGGCTGAGGCCACCGACCGCTTGGACGGGAATCTTCACGGCGTTGACGACTTCGCGCAATTGATCGAGCGGGCTGGGCATCCGCCTGCCTGCGGCGGCGATGCCACGACGTTCGTCGTAGCCGATGTGGTGGATGACGTAGTCGCAGCCGAGGTCTTCGAGGAACTTCGCGCCATCGATCATGCTCTCGCAGATCATGTTGTCGCCCATGACCTTACATCCGAAATCGGCACCGGCTTTGACGACGCACTTGATGGTCTCGGCATGAGCGCGGGCCATAACGACGACATGCGTGGCACCCGCCTTGGCCATCATCTCGGCTTCAAGATAGCCACCATCCATCGTCTTCAAATCTGCGACGATAGGCGTGTTCGGGAAGGCTTTCCGCAGGGCGCGCACGCCGTGCAGACCTTCCGCAAGGATGAGCGGCGTGCCGGCCTCCAGCCAATCCACTCCAGCGCGCATCGCCAGCGCGGCAGTTGCGAGGGCTTCGTCGATGTTGGTGAGGTCGAGGGAGATTTGGACAATGGGCTTCATGGCGGATTGCAGAGTAACGCAAGTCCAGGCACCATCTTCATGACAAAGATGATACGAAATGCGACACCGCTAAAACCCCGTGACCGTTTGCAGCGGTCGGCGGCAGAGATTGCGCGCTGGCAGAAGGAACGCGTGACCTGGATGGCCACGCTGGAGCCAACGCTGCTGTTTCAGCGGCTGTTCGACCACATTCCGGGCGTGTATTTCTTCGCCAAGAACAAGACGGGCCACCTCATGTTCGCCAGCGACGGGCTGCTGCAACGCTACCAGATGAGCGACGATTCGGAGTTCATCGGCCGCACGGATTTTGACATCAATCCCGATACCATGGCCCAGGCCTATGTGGATGACGACCAACGGCTGCTCAGCGGCAAGGCCACGATCATCGAGCGCATCGAGCTGTGGTGGGATCGCCAGGGCATGCCGGATTGGTTCTTGGTCACAAAGCTGCCCTTGTTCGATTCACGAAATCGTGTGCAGGGCGTGATGGGCACGCTGCGTCGGCCCGATGAGGCGGAGCGTCAGTTGCCGGTATTTCAGACTGTGGCTCGTGCCGTGGAGATGATTCGCCGCGACTATGCGACGGAGTTGGGGGTGGAGGATGTGGCCCGTGTTTGCGGGCAATCGCTGCGGCAGTTGCAACGCCGCTTCCAGAGCGCCTTCGGCATTACGCCGCAGGAGTTTTTGCTGAAGACGCGTGTGCTCGCTGCAACGCGATTGCTGGAGGAAACCACGCTGACCGTGGGCGAGATTGCGCAGCAATGCGGCTTCGTGGATGCAAGCAGTTTCACCCAGCACTTCCGCAAGCGGATGAAGCTGACGCCGTTGCAGTATCGGCGCGGGTAGGAATACGCGACACCGCTGGCACGCCCGGTTGTAGCTGGCCTCTGTGAGGCCGGACCAAAAAAGCTTCGTCGATGCCAAGTGCGGGGTTGGTCTTCAGCAGGGCATCACCCGTGAGCGGCTCAGCGAAGAGCCAACCATGTTCCGTGTGCAGCAAAACGCATCAGGTCCGGCCTCACAGAGGCCAGCTACAAAAGCCGGATCACGTCGCGGCGATCCAGCGCTGCCAGAGGCGGAGGAAGGGCGGCAGGGCGCAGAAGCAGAGGGCGGCGGGTAGGGAGAATGGGGAAACAATTACGGCATCAACCAATGGAATACCGGCCAAGAGCCATCCAACTGCCTTGCTTACATTTGAGGATGGAGGCTTGGACATAATCTCCACAGCAAAATAAATGAGCCCAAGAAGTAAGACAGGTGCAAGCAGGTTGACTGGCTCATTTGCCAACCAGAACGGAATGCTAACCAAGTCCAGGAAAAGGCCGTGATCACGGTCCCCGCCTAGAACAAAGCGGAGAAGCACAACGAGAAAAACGTCGAGCAAGGGCAAACATAACAGCAACAATCCAGACCAAAATTTTGTTCTGTTTGGCTCACGAGATGCAAGCTCGCTTCGAGCCACGATGCTTAGACCGATGATGTAGCTTCCGAGAGATAGCGCGCCAACGTAGAGAACCGGCGCTTTGAATACATCGTCGAATGCATTGAAGTCTGCACTCCCCGCCGCCAAATACAGCAACGTCCGGCACGCGCCCATGATGATGACACTCCCGGCCCAGGGCTTGTGATAGACATCGTAGGCCACGACGGCGGCGACGAGCAGGGCGGTGATCTTCCAACTGGCTCCGCCTGCGAAGACCAGCAGCGCATAGCCGATGGCTAAGCCTGCGAGGCTGATGAACCACACGGTCTTCAGCCCGATGCGGCCACTGGGAATGGGGCGCTCGGGGCGATGATCGCGATCCCAGGCGACGTCGCAGGCGTCATTGAGGATCATCCCGGCGCTGTAGATCAGGGAGGCTCCGAGCAGCAACCAGCAGAGCGCGGGGGTCCACTGCCATTCCGCCCCGCTGGCGATAATCCAGGCGGCGAGGACGTTGGTCCAGACCGTGGGCAGGTTGGACACGCGGGAAAGTTCGAGCAGGGCGCGCAGCATGGAGCGTGGTGGGCAGAGAATAAGACTGAACCCATGAACCACAGATGGACACAGTTAAACACGGATGTTCAAAAGCCTCTCCGAAGTCGTAGCCGCCCATGGGGGGAACACCTCCTTTCCTCAGCCTCGCAAATAGCGGAATATCCAACGTCAGCCAGGCTCTCATGTCTGACATTGGCCGCTTAGCACGAGGGTCGAAGTTAGTTTGACAACAATTAGACAAATTGCCACTTGCCTTAGACAAAAGCAGAATCAAAGTGGGCACGTCGTTAAACAAATGCGATTTGTCTAACATCACCCCCCTTGAACAAACCCATGAAAACCTTCAACAAGCCCGTCTCGGATACACCCGCGCCTGACACGTCAGAGCGCGACACCGCTCTCTTGCGCCGCATCGCCATGAAGGATACCGCCGCGTTTGCCGAGCTGCACAAGCTTTACACCCCCCTGCTGATCCACACGGTGAACCGTGTGCTCGACGATTATCAGGACACGCAGGACATCGTTCAGGAAGTGTTCGTCTCCCTCTGGCAGAAGGCGCATCTTTATGAGCCAAGCAAGGGTAAGCCCCTGACCTGGATGACCACCATGGCACGGAACCGCGCCATCGACTTGGTCCGCTCACGCACACGCCGCAGCGAGCTGAATCATCGGTTTGAAGATGAACAGCGCGCCGTCTTGCCAGAGGCCGATGAATGGTCCGGCGATGAGTTGCTGCTGATGAACGAGCGCGCCGCGATTGTGCGCCGCGCCGTCGCCAAGCTCTCGCCCACGCAGCGCGAGGCGATCGAGCAAGCCTTCTTCCAGCACAAGGCCCGCAAGGACATGGCTAGCAACAGCGGTGAGCCCATAGGCACGGTGAAGGCCCGCGTGCGCCGCGGGATCAAGATGCTCGGCACCCTGATCGAGCGCGAGATCAACGACTAACGCCGTCGCAAATCATTGCGCTGGTCGTGACCAGCGCTATGAGCACAGCATGGCCCGTATTCTCGCCGCATTGTCAGGAGGCGTGGACAGCAGTGTGGCCGCCGCACTGCTCGTCCGCGAGGGGCATGACGTGGTAGGGGCCTACATGAAAAATTGGATTAATGAGGAAAACATCATTGGTCATTGCCCCTGGCAGGAAGACATCGAAGACGCACGCGCCGTAGCCGATCAGCTCGGCATCGAGTTCCACGTGGTGAACCTGATGAAGGACTACCGCGAGCGCGTGGTGAAGTATCTACTCAGCGGCTATGAGAGCGGCATCACGCCGAACCCGGACGTGATGTGCAACCGCGAGATGAAGTTCGGCGTGCTCTGGGACTGGGCACGGGAGCAGGGCTTTGAAGCGATAGCGACAGGGCACTATGCGAGGAGCGCGAACGTTGAACATCCAACATTCAACATCCAACATCGAGCAATTGCTGAGTGCGGGGCTCCGGTGTTCAATGTTCAATGTTCAACGTTCGATGTTGGACGTTTCCCCGCCATCCTGCGCGGCGCCGATCCCAACAAGGATCAGACCTACTTCCTGGCCATGATGAAGCCTGAGCAGGTCAACATCGCGCGCTTTCCGATTGGGCATCTCTTGAAGCCTCAGCTCCGCGAGATCGCCCAGGACTTGAATTTGAAGACCGCAGCCAAGCCCGACAGCCAAGGCATCTGCTTCATCGGCGAGGTAAAGATGGAGGACTTCCTCCGCACCTTCGTGCCTGACAAGCCGGGGCCGATTGTGAACCTGGAAGGGAAGGTGCTGGGCCAGCACAAGGGGCTGCACCTTTACACCCTGGGCCAGCGCAAAGGCATCGGCGTGGCCAGCCCGCTGCACAAGCAAGCGTATGTGGTCGTGGCCAAGCGCCAAGCGACGAACGAACTGGTCATCGCCATCGAGCAGGCCGACACCCCGCTGCTCTGGGCCCGCCGCGCCGTCTTGAACAACATCAGCACCACCGGCCCAGACCTGACGCAACCGCAAGTGCTGAACGCCCAGCCCCGCTATCGCACCGCCGCACCCATCGCTCAGTTCACCCCCTTCCAGCGCGACGGCGAATGGTGCGCCGAACTGGAATACGAAACTCCGCAGCGTGCCCTGACCCCCGGCCAAATCTGCGCGCTTTATGATGGCGACAGGCTGCTTGGCGGCGCAGTGTTCGAGAGCATTGGTTATGATGTCTGAGTTGTCAGAATGGCGACCTGATCCTACACTCCGCTTATGAAATACCGCATCTTGTTCGAGACCGATGAAGACGGATGGCTAGTCGCCACTTGTCCTTCGCTGCCTGGCTGCATTGCTCAAGGACGCACTCGTTCGGAAGCGCTAGCTAACATTCAGGATGCGATGAGCGGCTACATCGCAGTGCTCAAGAAGCATGGGGATCCTGTGCCATTGCCTATCACGGAAGAACTCGTTGAAGTGCCCGCATGAGCAAGCTGCCCGAACTATCTGTTCCCGATGTGCTTAAGGTGCTCGCATGCTTCGGCTATCAGCCCGATCACCAAACCGGCAGCCACATCATCTGCCGCAACTCCCAGACTCGTCGCATGGTCGTCGTCCCTGCGCACAACCCCATCGCCAAAGGCACCTTGCGAGCCATCATCCGCGAAGCAGGACTCACCCGCGATGAGTTTCTGGATCAACTCGACTAGCGAATCCGATTTTTATGTGGACCCCCATCAAAACCTTCACTGACATCAAGCTGGAAAAGACCAGCGACGGCATTGCCAAAATCACCATCAATCGCCCGGAGGTGCGGAATGCCTTCCGACCTCTGACGGTGAAGGAGATGCTGGAGGCCTTCGACATCGCGCATGAAGACCCAGACGTGGGCGTGATCATCCTCTGTGGCGAAGGCGATAAAGCCTTCTGCTCCGGCGGTGATCAAAAGGTGCGCGGTCATGCGGGCTACATCGGTGGCGATGGCGTGCCGCGTCTGAACGTGTTGGATTTGCAGAAGAAGATTCGCGGCATTCCCAAGCCAGTCATCGCCATGATCGCGGGCTATGCGATCGGCGGCGGGCATGTGCTCCATGTCGTGTGCGACTTGAGCATTGCTGCGGACAACGCACGCTTTGGTCAGACGGGGCCCAAGGTCGGCAGCTTCGACGGCGGGCTCGGTAGCAGCTATCTGGCGCGCATCGTCGGGCAAAAGAAGGCGCGAGAAATCTGGTATCTCTGCCGCCAGTATG
>CAXNNN010000081.1:0-10506 GCA_964203095.1 Verrucomicrobiaceae bacterium
AAGAGCTTGCCATGCATCGAAGCTCTACCAGCTTGTCCCAAGACCCCAGCGCGTTGCCAGCGTGAGCAAGTCATCGCGGATCGGCCATTCATCGGGGCGTGGCTCCTGACCTTCGTGGCGATGGCTGGCACCCTTCAGCATCATGCAGCCTGTGTTGTCACCAATGCTGCGGATGGTTTCGACTTCCTCAGCCGTTAGGCATTGCGCAGGCAAGGCAGCGAGTTCTTCCAGCTTGCTCTCGATGGTGCGGGCACCTTCGCCAGCTTCTTGAATCAAGGTCGGCACCACGCTCTTCACGGCGGTGTTGGCCAGGGTCCACTGGCAAGCGAGTTGCAGCATGGTCAGGCCGTGCTTTTCAGCAATGGGCCGCACCTTCTCGATCTTCTCATAGCCGTGCTCGATCCAGCCTGCGGGGCGGTGGGTGCGATGATCGCCATCGCGGAACACATGGCCGGGGCGCACGTCGTCATGGAAGAGACCGCCGTAGTCCACCACGCGGGCGAGGATATCCACGTTGTTCTTCGCTGCGGCGCCGAGCACATGCTGGCCGGGCCAGGGCTCGAACGGATTGAGGATGATCATTGCCCAGTCCATGCGGTCGCCGAAGCGCTCAAAGCACTCGATCATGTCCAGCGTGAACCCATTGGCCGGTCCCGGTGCGATGCCCAGGCGGTCGGTCAGGCCTTTGTCCTTGAGCGCGGTAAAGGCATTCCAAACGGAGTCCTGGGTGTAGGCGATGCTGTCCGGGTTGTGCAGCATGAGCAGGTCGAACTTGCTGGTCTGGCAGCGCTCCAGCGACTTCTCCGTGGCCATCTCCAGGTAGCTCTGGTAGCCGTCCGGTCCACGCAACGCGGGATCGGTGAAGCGTGGGTAGCCACGTGACCCAGCGCGTAGGCCTTCATAGAAATCGTGGCCGACAATGCCGACGAGGCAATACTCCTCGCGCGGGATGCCCTTCAGCGCCTCGCCCAGCAGCGCATCGGCGCGACCCGCGCCATACACGTCGGCGGTGACAAAGGTGCGCACACCTTTCTCGAAGGAGAGGCGCATCATCTGCATGTAGTGCTCCTCGGAGAGTTGCTCTCCATAATGCATGAAGCGTCCGCCGCTCCAAGTGCCGTAGGCTGTTCGTGTCAGGTTCATAAGGGGTGAGAAAAGTGGGGCGCATGTTTACGACACGCAGGCGGCCTTTCAATCGCAGATGCAGTTTGTGCCAAGGCTCTTGCAGGACTCGCCAAGATCGGAGCAGTCGAAGAAATCTTGTCGAAAGGCGATGCGTGGTTATCATTCGTCTCATGACAGCCCTTGCTGAGATGCTTGCACCCCTGCGTGCGTCGCCGTTCCTACCCGAGGCAGTGAATGAGCTGTCGGCCTTGCTTGCCGCTGAACGTCAGCGCCGCGACAAGTTCTACCAGGAAATGACGCCCGAGATGAAGGTGGAGTTCATTGAGGGCGAGGTCGTTTTGCATTCGCCAGCGCGCAATGTGCATTTGGATGTGACAGCCAGAATCGCCACGCTGCTGGCAGCCTATGCCAATGCGCACGAACTGGGTGAGGTGAAGATCGAGAAATGCCTCGTCGTCTTCCCGCGCAACGACTACGAGCCGGATGTGGTCTTCTTCAATCGAGATAAAGCAGCGGCACTGGGCAACAACACCATGAAATTCCCCGTGCCTGACTTGGTTGTCGAAGTCCTATCCGAAAGCACCGAAGCACGGGATCGAGGCGTGAAATTCCAGGACTACGAGGCCCACGGTGTGCATGAATACTGGATCGTGGATGCTGAGCAGCGCGTGATCGAGCAGTATGTGCTGACCAACGGACGCTATGGCTTGAAGATGAAGTCCGGCAGCGGCACGCTGTCCAGCGGTGTGGTAACCGGTTTTGGCGTTTCCGTGGAAGCATTCTTCGATTCCAAGGCCAACACCGAAGCGCTGCGTCTACTGCTGGCCTGACTTCAAGCCAGCGGATTCGGGCACAGGTCGCGCCGATCACAGACCTTGCACAGGCTGCCGGTGTAAAATTCATCCAGGAAGTCCATCAGCCCGCGCAGGGTCGCTTTGTCTTCGGTCACGATGCCCGCTTCGAAATTGCGGCGCTTCGCACTCTTCGCGCCCATGCCTGCGCCGGTCAGGTTGGCGCTGCCGATGTAGGCGATGCGGCCATCGGCGATGACGCACTTCATGTGCATGCGCGGGCAGAGCAGGCGGTCAAAGGCATCACTTTCCAGGAACTCGGGGAACTTGTCGAAGTCGGCGCGGAATCGTGGTCCCGGCTCCTTCGCGTGGATCAACCGCACCTCCACGCCCTCGCGCAGCTTTCCGGCCAGCACGCTCAAGAAAGGCACGAAGCGCTTGCCCGTGCTGGCGACGAACACGTCCTTAATGTCTGCCGTGAGAATCCACAAAAATTTCCGCGCCGCAGGCACCACGGTGCCAAAGACAGCATCGTAGGTTTCGTGATTCAGCACCAGGCGCGACATGCATTGCCTGTCAGCCTGCGGGGCGCTGGATGCAAGCGCAGGCGTCGACCATGCTTCAGCTTGATGAATCCAGAAGCGAATCGTGTGCGGAGAACCTTGTGCAATGGACACTGCTTTGCTATTCAACCGTCTGTCGGAGCCAGTCGTATGGTTCCGCCAGACGACTGCCATTGCTCCCTCCCGCATGTCTGTGAACGAAGCCAGCCCCGATGCCGACAACACGCTGCTCCAACGCGTGGCCAGGGGAGACCATGCGGCCTTTGCCCAGTTTTATGATCGCTTGTCCGGTCCGCTCTACAGTTTGGCGGTGAAGATGTTGGGCGACATGCATGATGCGCAGGACGCACTGCAAGAGGGCATGGAGCATCTCTGGCGCAAGGCTCCCAGCTTCGACCCTGCGCGCGCGTCCGCTTTCTCGTGGAGCGTGATGATTTTTCGTTCTCGCCTGATTGATCGCATTCGTCGCCGCGCCAGCCAGGCACGCATGATCGAAAAGGTGACCGAGCACGCCGATGCAGAGCCGCGCGATGCCGTGGATGGGCTTGTCAATGCCGCACGCAAGGAAGATTGTAACATCATCCGTCGCGTGCTGGCGACCTTGAAGAAAGAGCAGCGAGAGCTGCTGGACCATGCCTTTTACAGCGGCCTGACTCAGCAAGAAATCGCGGAGCAAACAGGCAAGCCCCTGGGCACGGTGAAGACTGTCATCCGCCGGGCGCTGCTGGAGTTGCGCGCGAAGCTTCAGCGGGAGGGCTATCCATGAGCGAAAACCTTCAACATCCTCTCGAGGCCCAAGCCGTGGACTATGTGCTGGGTCTGATGTCCGCAGCGGAACGTGTCGAATTTGTGCCCGCACTGGAGGCTGACGGCACTCTGCAGCAACTCGTGGCTGAACTGTCGGAGTCCGCAGCGGCCATGACTCTGGACCTGCCGCAGCGTATCGCTCCTGCCACCGCTCGGGAGCAGGTGCTAGAGCGCGCGAACAGCCTCGTTCAAAAACGCCAAACGACTGTGATTCTGCCACCTATTTGGAAGGCGATGAATCCCAGCGCCCTTGTCGGCTGGGGCATGGCGGCATGTTTCTTGGTTTATTCCATCGCCCGCACTAGCTCGCATTACACGGAGTTGCAGAAGGCCCAAGAGCAACTCGCCGTGCAGGAGCAGCGTACCCACGCAACGCTGGCGGAACTGAAGCAAGAAGTGGAGGCCAAGCGCGCGGCGTCTGAGGCTGCAAGTGCCGCCATCGCCACCGCACGGCAGACGGTGGAGGCGGCGAAGGCGCAACTGAAAGCCGTTGCAGAGCAGTCGCGCTACGTGCTCATGCAAAAGGACGCGGACTACGCCAAGCTGGTGGCCGAGCGCGATCAACTGCTCGCCAGTCAAAAGCTGATCCACATGCAGATCGCCACCCTGCAAGCCACGATCGACGACTACAAGCAAGGCGCGGCCGTGGTCGTGTGGAATGCCCAAAACAAGGAAGGCCTCTTGAAGCTGGAACGCATGCCCGCCATCCCAGCGAACAAAGACTTCCAACTCTGGGTCGTCGATCCGGCCTACAATACCCCAGTCGATGGCGGCATTATCAAGGTGGACGAGAAGGGCTTTGCTAGAGTGGAGTTCAAGCCGCAGTTGGACGTGAACAACGCCAACAAGTTCGCCATCAGTGTGGAGAAGAAAGGTGGTGTGCCCGTCGCCGAAGGACCCATCGTGCTGCTGAGCAATTAACGGTCACGCATGTCACGCCTACTGTCTGCCTTCCAGATCGTCATCGCCCTGCTCGCGCTGAACGCGTGGCTCACCCCGCGCCACCTTTTGCAGTGGAAGTTTTCACTGCTCGTGCTGGAGCTGGGTCATTGGTTCGCGTTGCTCGCACTGGTGACCGTGGCGGCGGCAGCTTGGCAGCAACGCTGGCTGCTGGTGGCCATCGGCCTGCTCCTCACGGTCGCGCTTATGCTGCCCGCTGTGCAAGCCGCGCGCTCCGGCCACGGCTTTTCCTGGGCGCAGCTCTGGTTTCCCTCCTCGACATCATCCACAAGCCAGGAGCGCCGCGAGTTCTGGCGTAGCGGCGGAGAGTCGCTGGATGTGGTGATCTACAAGCCTCAAAGCGCGAGTGGCCCCCTGCCGTGTCTGGTGCTGCTGCACAGCGGTGGCTGGGAAAATGGCGAGCCAAGTGAGTTCGAGGCTGCCAATCGCGCCATCGCCAGCCACGGCATCGCGGTGCTTAGCTTTGGCTATCGTCTAGCGCCCAAGCATCCGTGGCCCGCGCAGCGTGAGGACGTGGTCAATGCCGTGCAGTGGACGCGCGATCATGCGCAGGAGTTGGGCATTCACCCAGATCAACTCTTCCTCATGGGCCGCTCAGCCGGTGGCCAGATCGCGAGTGCTGCAGCCTTCCTTCTGCCCGAGCTGAAGGTGCGTGGCTGCATCGCCTTCTACGCGCCGCATGACTTGAGCTTTGCTCATCAGTTCTCGCGTGAGGACGACATCTTGAATGCGCTCAAGCTGCTGCGCCAATACCTCGGCGGCGATCCAGAGACTGCGGCTGAGAACTATCTGAATTCATCAGCCTATTATCACGTGACAGGGCAATCACCGCCCACGCTGATGCTGCATGGCCCGCGCGATGCCTTGGTCTGGGTGCTGCAAAGCCGACGTCTGACTGAGAAGCTGAAGCAGTCGGGTGTAGCCTATGAATTCCTGGAGCTTCCTTGGGCTGTGCATGGGTGCGATTATTTCCCTGGCTCGCCCAGCGCCCAGATCGCGCTTCAGGCCGTGCTCAGCTTTGTGCACGAACACAAAGAGTAGCGGCCTCTTTCGGCTACAACGTCTTCAGTGTTTCACGTCCGCGTGCTTTGGTGTCGGGATCATCGCGTTCCTTGTTTTGCATGGCGAGACCTTGATCCAGATACTTCTTGGCTTCGGCCTTGCGGTCCATCATCGCGTAAGTGCGGCCGAGTTCTACCGTGTGGGCAAGGCGGTCAGCCTTCAGCTGCCGAGCTTTCTCGAAGCATTTCACCGCCTCCTCAAGTGACGCATCGGGTAGGCCACCATAAATGATCTTCACGATGACCTTGGTGAAGCCGTCCATCGTGGCCACGGCTTGATGCCAGCGCCCCAGCATGTGCCAGCCGTAGTCGCTCTTGGGGTCGATTTGAATCGCCTTTTCCGCGCCCAGGCGCACCAGCTTGGAATACTCCACCTTCTGTCGAGCAGGCATCAATTCCAGCAGCCGACCATAGCAGATCGCCACCGCGAGATGGGCGTCCGCCATCTTTGGCGACTGCTTCACGGCTCGCTGCGCATATGTCAGGGCCGTTTCGCCAGCCGTGCGCTTGGCGGCTGCGCTTTTCATGCCCGTCATGGATTCGCCGTATTGCTTGGCGATCTTGATCAACAGGTTGGCATCATCGGGCTGTAGTTTCTCCGCTTTCAAATAAAGCGGCAGCGCGTCTTCAGAGCGCAGCTTGGCATCCAGCGCATCTCCTTGGGCGATGATTTCCTGCGCGGTCTGAGCGTGAAGGCTGAGAGTCGCTAAGAGAAAGAGTGGGATGAGCCTCATGGTTTGATAAATCGGTAGTGCGAGACGATCCATTCCTCGCCGCCCTTGTAGCCCCAGAGTTCAGCGCAGGAGAGGAAGAAGATGCGCCACCAGGCCCACCACTTGGTCACCTGATCCTTACCGTAGGTCTCGGCGAACAGAGGCAAAATCTCGGCGCGATGGGCATCCATGTTCGCCAGCCATGCCTCACTCGTCTTGGAGTAATGCATGCCACTGACGCACCAGTGATCCTCGATCTTTAGATGGTCCTGAAAGTAGAGCAGCAAGTCGTCACTCGGCATCTGACCACCCGTAAAGAAATACTTCGCCATCCAATCATCGTCGCTGCGCACCTCATAATGGTAGGCGTAATCGCGGTGGGTGAAGATGTGCACGAAGAGCTTCCCCTGCGGCTTCAACCATGTGCTCACACGGCGCAGAAGCTCCTGATAGTTCTTCATATGCTCGAACATCTCCACCGACACGCAGCGATCGAAAATGCCGTCACCCACGCCCTCGAAGTGGATCATGTTCGCGGTGATGATGGTTAGGTTTTTGAGCCCACGCTTCGCTGCTTCCGCATCGATGAAGAGCTTCTGCGTGCGCGAGTTCGACACGCTGGTGATCTGCGCGTTCGGGTAGTGTCCGGCCATCCACAGGGACAGCGATCCCCAGCCACAGCCCAGCTCCAGAATTCGCTGACCATCCTGTAGCTCCGCGTGCTCACAGGTCAGCTTTAGCATCACCGCCTCAGACTCGTCGAAGGTCGTGCTCTCCGTGGGCCAGCAGCCGGACGAGTACTTCAAGTGCTTGCCCAGCACCAGTTGGTAGAAGCGCGTTGGCACCTCGTAGTGCTGCTCATTGGCTTCATCCGTCGCGATGGCAACTGGCATTTGCTTGAGCCCTGCGACATACTTCAGCAACGCCGCCCGCTGCGCCTCAATCGTTGGCTGCTTGTTCTCGCGCAGCGTCTTGGCAAGTCGGCCACGGATACCCATGCGGATCACCGCGTCAGGGAGGATGTTCTTGGCAAGGAGGGAGTTAACGGTGCTCATGAGGTAACTGTAATTCGCGATGAAGTTGGGGTTGGATTCACGCTTTCGGAATCCACGGCACGAACGCACTCGTCGTGCGCTGATACACGCGATAGGCGTCGCCCTTGCTCTTGACGGCGCATTCCTCGGTGAGGGGAATGCCTGTCACGCGCAGGAGGAAATACAGAATCAGCGCGGGTGCGTAGAAGGTGGCCCAGCCCCAGGGGGAGCCGCAGGCGAAGAGCCAGAAGCCGAGCCATACGACGCTCTCGAAGAAGTAGTTCGGGTGGCGGGAGTAGCGCCATAGGCCGAGCTGGCAGACTTTGCCTTTGCTCGCAGGATTGCGCTTGAAAGCGTTCATTTGCGCATCAGCGAGAGCTTCACCGCTGATACCGATTAGCCAAACCCCAGCCCCAATGATCTCGATGATCGAAAGCTGCGGCACTGGGTTCAAGCACGCGACTAGGACCGGCACGGACAGCAGGGTGATCAGCAAAGCCTGGGCTTGGAAGAAGCCAAAGAAATTCAGGGCCATCTGGTCCTGCCACTTTTCGCGCAGCACCGTGTAGCGCACGTCCTCATGCGGATGATGACGGCGAATGCGCACCAGTAGATACGTGCCCAAGCGCAGGCTCCAACCCAGCGCGATGATGAGAGCGATGCCCTTGCGCAAGGGCAAGCCATGCCCGGCAAAGGCATAAAGCGGTGCCAGGAAGGCGAGGCTGTAGGACCACGTGATGTCCACGAAGGAAAAGTTGTTCAGCTTTATGCTCAGCAGCCAAGTGAAGGTGAAGAGCAGGAAGGCCACGAGGGCTCCAAGGGCAAACATAGTCAGGAAATCAGGCAGCATGGCGGGAGCGGGCAAAGCGTTGAGAGGCGCGCTCAGTGAGCTGCCACGTGATGAGGTAAACCAGAGCGAACAAAAACGGGGCGATCAACGCCCAAACAGAAACGCCGTAGATAGCCAACATGCCGAAGTCGGCGAAAAACTTGCCTGGCCATGCCTGGAAGCGCTCGATGAGCAAGGAGATGGAGAGCTGGGTTGGCGGCACGTTGAACAGCCACTCACCAGCCTTCATAAACAAGAGCACCGTGGCCAAGTGCACTGGATAGACGAGTTCACGCGACAGGTTGAGGACGACTTGGTTGAGCTTCATCGGCAAGCCCACGAGCATCGTCATGATAAAGGTGGTGCCGAGCAGTGGGAACACGCCGAGGGTGACGCCCACGGCAGCTGCTTTGGCAATCTGGCGGGGCTCGGTTCCCTGGGTCACCTGGGTCATCACTGGCTTTAGCACCCAGCGTTTCCATAGCGACTCGCGTTGATGTCCAAGTTCCTCACTCATTCGCGTCGCAACAGCACGTCGTCCATCTTCGCATCCGCTTTCACCCGGTAGAGCTGGATGAGCATGTAAACGGCCATGGCGATGTTGCCGAGCAACACAATGGCGATGAACCAAAGAATCTTCGCGGCCCAGGCACGCTCCTTGTAGGCGAGCCAAGCGTAGAACGTGAAGAACGCCCAATACGTGTCGAACAACGTGGCAATGAACCAAGGGTGGGTAGCAACAGCACGCGGGGTCTCCCACAACGCACACTGCATGGAGGCCCACGTCGTGACCCAAAGCATGGACATCAGCACGATGGAGAAAAAGATGCGAAGGGCGGTGATCATAAGGTCCGGAGCAGGCTTCCCAGCCTCTGGTAAGTGGGTTTGAATGTGATGAATTTAGGCACCTTTTGGGCGCGGCAAACACAGGTTGGAAAGCCTATGATACGCCGTCTTCACGGTGTAGGCGCAGATTTCCGGTCTTGGTGTAGCAGGCTTGCACGACGCTGATGTTGCGCGTCGCAAAGGCTGCTTCGCAATACTTCAGATAGTAGTTCCACTTGCGGATGAAGGCATCGCTAAAGCCCTGGCGGCGTACTTCATCAAGAACCGTATTGAACTTCACATGCCACTCACGCAACGTGCGGGCGTAACCGGAGCCTAGATCTTCATGTGCGTGCAAAAACATCTTGCCGGTGCGATTGATGGCTTGATTCACGCGCCCTGTGCTGAGCAGTAACGAGCCGGGGAAGATGTGCTTTTGAATCCAGTCGATGCCTCTGCGCAGGTCTTTGTATTCACTGTCGGGCACCGTGATCATCTGGAAGGCGAGCAGGCCATGTGGTGCGAGCACTTCGTTGCACTTACCGAAGTAGGTCTCCAGATATTCGTCGCCCACGGCCTCGAGCATTTCGATGCTGGCAATCTTGTCGAACTGCCCAGTGATGGTCCGGTAGTCTTGGAAGCGAATGTCGATCTTGTCCGCAAGCCCAGCTTCTTCCACGCGGCGCGTAGCCTCCGCGTGTTGCTCGGTGGAGATGGTGACAGCGGTCACGCGGCAACCATACGTAGAGGCGGCATGAATGCTGAAGCCACCCCAGCCGCAGCCGATCTCCAGCACATGATCACTGGACCTGAGTTGTAGTTTTTGGCAGAGTGAGTCATACTTGGCGCGTTGCGCTTCTTCCAAAGTCTGGTCTGCACTGCTAAACTTGGCAGCCGAGTAGGTCATGGTTCCATCTAGCCACAGCTTGTAGAAGTCGTTCCCCAAATCGTAGTGCTCCGAGATGTTGCGGCGGCTGTTCTTGAGGCTGTTGGGCCGCAATAGGTGCAGCGCACGGTTGAAGACCCGAAGCAGTCCCGTGCCCGCAATCCGTTGCGAGGAGCCGCGCGTTTGAGGATTCGCCCGCACATTCAGAATGAACCATTGTAGCACCTCGCGAATGTCGGGCGTGTCCCAGTCGCCGTCGACGTAGGCTTCGCCGAAACCGACACCGCCAAAGAGCACGCATTTGCGGAAAAAGTCGGGGTGGCGAACCTCAATCCTTGCCTGCGGTCCTGTATCATCCTGGCCAAAGGTCAGTGTTTGTCCCTGCTGCAAGTATATCTCTAAACGCCCTGCGTTCATGTCGCCCAGCGCACCCATTAGCATTCGCTGGTAAAACGTCGGCCGGGCAGGCAGTGCTTCGGTCTGAGATTCTGTGGAGGCGATGATGGCTTCGGCAGATGGGTTCATGGCTTCGGAGTGAGAGAGGCGTGTGGGCGAAAGAGGTCGCGTTGAAGGTCGGGATTGGCCGACTTGCGATGGAAGGGAAGCTTCTTCATCCACAAGCGGAAGGCCTGCCAGTGTATGCGGGCGATGACGCCCACGGTCATGAGCGGATAGCGGACGAGGTAGCTTAGCAAGCGTGCGTCGGTTAGCTCGCGGCGCTCGCCATGAATCCAGCTAACCAGGGTTTTTTGACCGTTGTCCAGATCATCGATGTGGATCTTGATTCGCTCACCCGGCACGCTGAGCTCAAAGTGAAACGAGGTGTCCAGGGTGGAGAAGGGCGACACGTAGAAGTGCTTTGGCGTGGTCAGGTTGAACACGCCCTGCAAATCGGGTTTCTCAATGATGTAG
>CAXNNN010000082.1:0-10271 GCA_964203095.1 Verrucomicrobiaceae bacterium
CTCAGCTACAAGTCACCCTCCCTCTTCGAGTCAGAAATCGCTCTCGCTAACTAAATCATCCTCCGGTCCAAAAAGGGCTGGCATCTCACTCCAAAGTAAAAGGCCACATTCTTTCTCTGGGCGGGTGCAAGTCGGTGAAGCCCGCTCCGTTTGCTCCCACTCATGAAACTGTTTTCGCTGCTTGCTTGTCTCGTCACGCCGCTCTTCGCGGAAGAACTTCCTGTCCTCGCTGCGCCGGATTTTAAATCACCGCTGGATGCGTCGTGGAAGATCGCACAGGGCAGCTATGAGCCGAAGGATGGCGTGCTGGTGTGTGCGGAAAGGGTAGAGAATAAGCATGTGGCGGTGCTTTGGCATCAGGTGGGTTGGAACACGGGCGTGATCGAGTGCGAGTTCCGGCTGGATGGCTCGAAGACGCTCATTTTGGGCTGCGATGGCAACACAGCAGCTGGTTTGAAGCATGTGGGACGATTCGTCGTCACGCCGAAGCAGTTCAGCATCGCCGAGGATTCGGTGAAGCCGAGCCACTTGCTCGCAAAGCTTCCCGCAGACCTGAAATCCGGCGTGTGGCACAAGCTGCGCCTGGAGTGGAAAGGCGACCAAATTGCCATCCAACTCGGTGAACTGGCCTTGCAGGCCCAGCATGCTTTTCTCGCCACGCCAAAAGCACGGAGCTGGATCGCCGTTGGCGGCCAGACGGCTTCGATTCGTGGGCTGAAGATCAGCGGCAAGCCTTGAAACCATGAAACGCTTCTTCGTTGCTGTCCTCGGTCTTAGCGGCGCTTTGAATGCCGCGCAGCCGAACTTTTTGCTCATCTTCGCGGATGATCATGGATATGGCGACGTGTCGGCTTATCATGAGTCGGATGTGCGGACGCCGAACATCGACCGCATCGGCAAAGAGGGCCTTCTTTTCACGGCGATGCGGGCGAACTGCACGGTGTGCTCGCCTTCGCGTGCGGCGCTGCTCACGGGGCGTTACGCGGATCGTGTGGGAGTGCCGGGCGTGATCCGCACAAAGCCGGAAGACTCATGGGGCTACTTCAAGCCAAGTGTGCCGACGATTGCGGATGAGCTCAACAAAGCGGGCTATCATACTGGGATCGTCGGGAAGTGGCATCTCGGGCTGGAGTCGCCGAACACGCCGAATGAGCGCGGTTTTGAACTCTTTCACGGCTTCCTCGGCGACATGATGGACAGCTACACGACGCATCTGCGCCATGGGAACAATTACATGCGGCTCAACGCCGAAGTTATCGACCCACAGGGCCATGCGACCGATCTTTTCACTGACTGGGCCGGTGATTACCTGCGTGAGCGGGCGAAGTCGAAGGACAAGCCGTTCTTTCTTTATCTGGCCTACAATGCACCGCATTTCCCCATCGAGCCACCAGCGGAATGGCTGGCGAAGGTGAAAGCACAAGCGCCGCAACTGGACGAGAAACGGGCGATGAATGTAGCCTTTGTGGAGCATCTGGATGACCGGATCGGGCGTGTGCTGGCGGTGCTCAAAGAGACTGGGTTGGAAGAAAACACGGTCGTGGTGTTCACTGCGGACAATGGCGGCTCCATGCCTCATGCGCAGAACAACGACCCGTGGCGTGGTGGGAAACAGGATCACTACGACGGCGGTCTGCGTGTGCCGTTCCTAATGCGCTGGCCCGCGCAAATCAAGCCTGGTGGCCGAAGCGATTACCAGGGGTTGAACTTCGATCTGTTTCCGACTTTCCTCGAACTCGCCGGAGCCAAGCCCTCGCCCGAACTCGATGCCGTGAGCCTCATGCCCATCCTGAAAGGCGGCAGTGTCACCACGTCGCGCGATCTCTATTTCGTCCGCCGTGAGGGTGGCAAAATCTACGGCGGCAAGAATTACGAAGCGCTGATCCGCGGTGAGTGGAAACTGATGCAAAACGATCCCTACAGCCCGCTGGAACTTTATAACCTGAAGGACGACCCGCAGGAGACGATGAACGTCGCCATGAAAGCTCCGAAGGTCTTCAACGAGATGGCCGAGGCCCTGCGAAAGCACATTCAGCGCGGTGGCGGCACGCCATGGCAGAAGCAGTAAAAAGCAAATCACGTGGATTGCCGAACCCTTCGTCATTCGCCATTCTGCATTCGTCCTTCTCCAATCATGTCAGCTTTTTCCGATCCCTTTCAAGAAGCCCGCGCCGAGTCCGGCGTGATGCAGTGCCCGTTTCATGGCGAAAACATCACGATGATTTTGCGGCATGAAGACGTGCGCAAGGCGGCGAAAGACTGGCAGACCTTCAGCTCCGACGTTCCTTTCCGCGTGCCGATTCCATCCGAGGAAGACGTGCGCTGCGTGCGGCAGCTTCCCATCGAGACAAATCCGCCCGAGCACACCGACTACCGCGCCATTGCCGAACCTTTTTTCCAACGCGCCAAAGAGCCGGAGATGATGGCGAAGGTCAAGTCGCTGCTTAATGGGATGCTCTCTCAGGCCTTGAACCGCGAGAGCATCGAGATCGTGAATGAGTTCGCGCTACCTGTGCAATCGCGGGCACTGACCTATTTGCTGAATACGTCCGAGGCCGAAGCGGACACATGGATCGGCTGGGGCATCCATGTTTTCAAAGTCACTGGCGGCGAGTTTAAGAAAGGCACGTTGCTGGAAGACTACTTGCACAAGAAGTTCGACGAATCCGAGGCCAATCCTGGAGAAGATTTCTTCAGCGCACTCACGCTGGCCGAATATCGAGGCCGCAAACTCACGCGCGAGGAATGCATGGGCTTTGCCAATCTCGCCTTTGCCGGTGGTCGCGATACGATCATCCACACGATCTCCTGCGCTCTTGGTCATCTTGCCGAGCATCCTGAGGCACTGGAGTTTCTCCGCGCTGATCCGAAGAGGATCACGCTCGCCAGCGAGGAGTTTTTCCGCGTCTTCATGCCGCTCACACACATCGGGCGTGTCTGTCCGGCTGACACAGATGTGAATGGTGTCACCGTGAAAGCAGGTGAGCGTATTTCGCTCGCGTGGGCTTCGGCCAACTTCGATGCAGCGGCCTTCCCACAACCCGATGAAGTCCGGCTCGACCGCAAACCGAACCCGCATCTCAGCTTCGGCTTCGGCACGCATCTGTGCCTCGGCGCTCCTCATGCGCGATTGATTCTCCGCACGCTTTTGAAGCTCTGCTGTGATCGCGTGAAGCGCATCACCATCGTGAAAGCCGAAGAACGTGTCGAGCATGAAGCCAAGTTTGACCGCACGCTTGGTTACGACTCGCTGGTGGTAAAGTTGGAGGCGTTGTAAGAAAGAGTGGCGCTGCCGAATCCGACACAGCATTTGCTGAGATGACGGGATAGAGTCCTGCGTTTCACGCCGAATCATGCGTCATCTGCTTTCAGCTTTCCTTTTCGCCCTCTGCTCTTCGCTCTACGCAGCAAAGCCGAACATCATCCTCTTCTACACCGACGACCATGGTCACGCCGATCTCGGCATTCACGGCGTGGTGAAGGACATCCGGACGCCGAACCTCGATGCATTGGCCCGCAGCGGCGTGGTGGCGACGCATGGTTACAGCACGGCTCCTCAGTGCGTGCCATCTCGCGGCGGCGTTATGACAGGTCGCTTTCAGGGGCGCTTTGATCTCGACAACAACGGCTCCGCACTCGACGGCTTCAACAAGGAGACGACCATCGCCACGCGACTTCAAAACGCGGGCTACGCCACTGCGCAGTTCGGCAAGTGGCACCTCGGGCCCACGGAAGCGATCACGAAGCATGGCTTCAAGCATGTGTTCTCGCAGAACGCCCAGCGGCCCTTCTCAGCCAACATCACGCTCGATGGCCAAGACCGGCCGATGAGTGATCTACCATCGACCGAGTATCACCTTGATGGCTGTTCAAAGGCCGCAGCGGCAGTCATCGAGCGCTACAAAGACCAGCCTTTCTTCCTCTACGTGGCCTATCGCGGCCCGCACACGCCGCTGGACGCGCCGAAGCGCTACATGGACCGCTTTCCCGGCGAGATGCCGGAGCGACGCCGCGCTGCGCTGGCCATGCTTTCCGCCATCGACGACGGCGTGGGCCTCATCACGAGCACCTTGAAGAAACACGGCCTCACCGAGAAGACGCTCATCTTCTTCATCGGCGACAACGGCGCTCCGCTGAAGATCCACAAGGTCGATTCGCCGCTCCAGGGCGATCCCGGCGGCTGGGATGGCAGCCTGAACACGCCGCTGAATGGCGAAAAAGGCATGCTGGCCGAAGGCGGCATGTCCACGCCCTTTCTCATCGCCTGGCCCGGCACCATCCCAGGCGGACAGGTTTATGAGTATCCCGTCACCGCGCTCGATTTCGCCGCGACGGCGGTGAAAGTGGCTGGAGCTTTAGCTCCAGATGATGCGGCTAAAGCCGCAACCACTTTGGACGGCGTGAATCTCCTCCCGCATCTCATCGCCGAAAACAAAGCGCCGCCGCACAACGCGCTCTACTGGCGCTGGATGGCGCAGAGCGCCGTTCGGGAAGGAAACTGGAAACTCCTGCGCGGTGGTGATCGCGAATACCTCTACGACCTCGCCACCGACCGCGAGGAGAAGCACAACCTCGCCCCGAAGCACCCCGAGATCGCCACGCGACTCCGCGCGAAGCTCAAAACCTGGGCCGACGGCCTCACCCCACCCGGCATGGCCCTCGGCCCCATGGCCGCGACGTGGAACGACTACTTCGATCACTACCTCGAAGGCAAAACCACAGCTCCACGCGCCGAAGCACCCGCCTCCACTGCTTCGGAAACCCAAGGCTGGGAAGCCCGCAACGGCAAGCTCACCGCCAAAGACGGCCTTTTCATCCTCACGCCCGACCAAGCCGACAAACCCACCTTCATCACCAAGTCCAAGCTCAAGCTCGCCGGTCCAGTCACCGCCAAGCTCACCCTCAAGACCACCGCCACTGGCGAAGGAGCCATCGCCTGGCGTCTCGACGGCGATAAAGATTTCCTCCCCGCCAACCGCCTCCCATTCCCCCTCCAAGCCACTCCCGATTGGCAAACCCACACCCTCGAGATCCCGACTACCGGCCGCGTCATCCACGTGCGCGTGCATCTGCCTGCGGGTGCAGCAGAGTTTTGCACGCTGAATCTCATCTCCACATCACGATCCAAATGAGCCATCGCTTCGGCAACTCGGCCATTCCTCTTCTCTTAAAATGCTCTCAACTGCTCTAGCGCACTCAGGGGTCTCGGGCCCAGTTCTGGGTGATGCAGAACCCTCCCACACTGTGCTGTCATGGCAAACTTAGGGCTGAGACGGCGACGCATTACATTGCTTCCAGGGATAAATCGGCACTCTGATTGGCTTACAACTGATCTGAATCCGATGAAACGCTCCCTTCTCCTCTTCTTCATGCTCACCCGCCTCGCTCTCTCGAGCGATCCGACCACGCTGAGCACGACGCGGAGCAAGTTGCTCGCCAGCGAGGACTTTGCTGCAGTACCGGTTCCGTTCACGGGCAAGCCAGTGGGCTTTGCGAGCGGCTTCAGCGGCTGGCGCTACAACAGCAGCGCCACGGGCGGCAAAGGAGGTCGCTGGGAGATCGCGAATGGCGAGTTTCGCGGCATCGAGACGCCTGGAGCGAATCATCCGGCCACGGCTTCGTTTGGGATGATGTTTCAAGACGTGATCATCCAGTGCGAGGTGCGGCTGAACGATGTGCCGGACGAGGGACGGACGTATCGTTCGCTGTTTGTGAAGGCCACGGATGCGAAGGACTACGTCATCTCGCTCAGCCTCGGCCAAGGCGGGCTGTTTTTGACGCCGTATGACGCGAACAAGATCAATCCGGCCACCAAACAGCGCGAGAAAGGCACCACGGTGAAGCTCTTGAAGCCGATCAAGCTCAACGAGTGGCATACGGTCGTCCTCGAAATCCAAGGCGATGAGGTCGTCGGCACCTTGGATGGGCAAAGCATCACGTTGAGCAATCCGCTCATCGGCAACGCGAAGCACAGCATCATGCTAGGCGCGGGCACGGAGGCGAGCTTTCGCAGGCTGCGTGTGTGGGAGGCTTTGCCGAATGCCGAGTGGGAGAAGAATAAGGCGAAACTCAGCTCGTTGGTGAAGCCATGAAGCTCAAACGCCTGCTGCTCATCATCGTCGCTGTGCTCTTCGTCACGCTGGCGATCCTGCTTGCCGGGCATCTCGATTGGTTCAAGCCCGTGCCGGTTCGCAACGAGCACGCGTTCACCTTTCGCGATGGTTTTGAAAACGTGGGCACCTTTCTCGATCTCTACCCGAAGGATCTCTCGCGCTGGCATGGCTGGCAATTGGTGCCGGAGGGGAGCACGAACGAGCTGACCACCGAGGTCGTGCATTCGGGGCGGCAGGCGCTGAAATGCTTCGCCAGCGTGAAGCGCAACGATGTCACATCGAAGGCGGATGTGCTGCGCGAGCAATTGCACTTCATCAAAGGCGACCACGTCTGGTCGGAATGCTGATTCCTGTTCAAAGGTGATGCGAGTGCTGAGAACGTCTTCCTATGGGACCTCGAATCGAGCACCAAATGGCAGTCACCCGGTCGCCGCGTCTATTTGGAGCAGGGCGATGTGATCGCATCCGATCTCGGGAAGTGGTTTTCCTCGTCCGTGTTCCGCCAGCCGCCGGATCGTGCGCTGCGTTTTCCTCTCGATCGCTGGGTGCAGTTGCGCGTGCACCTCTTCCTCTCGGAAGAGTCCGATGGAAGTTTGGCAGGACGACACCAAGGTCATCGACGCCCACGGCCAAACTCTCCCCACCGCCAAAACCATCTACGACCGCCTTGAAGTCGGCCTCACTGCCAATGGCAGCACCGAGCACGCGCACACGCTCTATGTGGACGACGTGTCGATCTCGAATCGGGCGTTGTGGTGAGCCATTCCGCGTCTTGTCTTAGCCTATCCTCAACCATGCCTCACGTTTTCCGTATTCTCATGACCGTCTGGCTGCTCACGCTTGCCTCATGGGCTGCTGCGGAGGTCCGCTCGCCTGAGAACCAGGTTTTTCAGTTCATGCAGCGCGCGACGTTGGAGTATGTGCCGGGGGATGTGGTGAAGACGACAGCCTATTTGTGGATACCGGAGCGGTGCGAACGAATGCGCGGCTTGCTCATCATGGGCGAAAATGTGACCGAGCATGGACTCGTGGGACATCCGGCGATCCGTGCGGCGTGTGAGTCGAGCGATCTGGGCATCGTGTGGTGCTCGCCGAGGTTCATGAGTGTGAAGACGCTCGATGATTCCGCGAAGCACGTCGGCTTTTTGCAGCAGTTGCTCGACGGACTGGCGGCGACCTCGGGCTACGACGAGGTGGCGAGCGTGCCGTGGCTGCCGATGGGCGAGTCGATGCATCTGCGCATGGTGTATCATTTGCTGAATGCGGCACCGCAGCGCTGCATCGCGGGCATTGGCATCAAGAACGCGGTGTCGCTCACGCTGTGCAAAAACCGCGAGACGCCGCTGCTCGTCGCGGTGGGCACGTCGCAGGAGTGGTTTCAAAACGAGAAGGACATCCGCACCACATGGCAGGACCTCGGATTCTACGACACGCTGCTGCGGGAGCGTCAAAAGCATCCCGCGTGGCCGCTGAGCCTGCTTGTGGAGGGTGGCAGCGGCCACTTTGACTGCACGGAGGCGATGGCACGTCATTTTGCCGATTACATCCGAGCAGTGGCGAAGGCGCGGCTGCCTGAGGAGCTGGGGCAGCATCTGCGGGCTGTCGCCCTTGCCGAAGGTGTCCAGGCTGGACTGCCGTTGCCGAATGCCGAACAAACAGAGTCAAAGACGCAAACGAAGCCATGGTATCTGAATGAAGCCCTTGCCCGCGATGCGCAGCGCATGGCGTCGATCAACTGGAAGGCTGCGAGTCAGCTCCCCACCTTCCTCGATGCCGAGAGCAAACCGGTCCCGATGGCGTATCAAGGCATCACCCATCCCGTGCCGATGATCACCGGCGGAGACGGCATCACCTTCGACATCCGCGGCGGCTTGCTCTCGCAAATTCCGGCGGGCTTTGTCGGCGCGGGCGAGCCTTTAGCGATGGCTCCCGGCACGCCGGAGGTGGAGTGGATCTGCGGCTCCGTGGCGCCGGAGAACGGACGCTTTCGCATCGCGCTGGACCGCACCTGGCCTGTGGGGCCGGTGTGCGTGGCCTTGCGGCATCGCGGCACGGCGAACATTCGTGATGTGGTGCAGCCGGGCTATCTCCAGCTCGTGCCGAACAGCGAAGGCGCGGCGCAAAGCATCCACTTCGAGCCCATCGCGGATCAACTCGTGGGCAACAGCACCATCCCGCTCGTCGCGAAGGCCGACTCCGGCATGAAGGTGCGCTTCTTTGTCGTCACCGGCCCTGCGAAAGTGGAGGGAGATGCGCTCAAACTCACGCCCGTGCCTCCACGCACACGCTTCCCCATCGAGATCACCGTCACCGCCTGGCAATGGGGCCGCAGCATCGAGCCGCGTGTGCAGACAGCCAAGCCGGTAACTCAAACGTTTCGGCTGCTCGCCTCCAAACCCACCGATGAACTCGCAAAGGTCATCTCCACCGCAGGCATGGAAAACCACCTGCGGCTCGATTTGCAGCGTCCCATCGACCCACGGCTCGCGAAACTCAAATCGGGCGATGTTTCGCGATGTGGTCTGTTTCGCGGAAAAACGCATGGGGCGCGCTCAGCGGCCGAAGTGAGCCGCCTCTCCGGCAAACTCGCTCCTGGGGATCAGCTCGTGCTCGCCGCCGATGGAGCATGGAAAGATGCGCGATTCACTTTTGAAGGACACGGCACGATGGAGGCACCCATTTTGATCCGACCTGAAAAGCCGGGCAGCGTCATCTTCACGGGAGAGTCGGCCATTCGCTTTCACGGCGAGCATCTCGTCGTGCATGATCTCGCCTTCCGCGATGTCGTCCCCGCGCAGAACAACACGGTCATCTTGGGCGTCGGCAATGGCGAAACCAAACCGGCCGATTTTTGCCTCTTCCATCGCCTGCGCTTCGAGAATTGCAGCTCCACGAATGCCGCCGACCGGCCTAAGCTCAAACTCTGGCTCATGAGCATGCGTGGCAGCGCCAACACGGTGGCCGGCTGCACCTTACGCGGGCTGCAAAACATCGGCCAGATGCTCGGAGCCGCTGAACTGCCGAACAACGGCCTCCAGCAGCTCCATGTGCTCGACAATCACTTCATCGACCGCCCGCGTCTCGACAACCAAAACGGCTACGAGATCATCCAGATAGGCTGGAGCGGCGTGCGTGCGGCTGCCACCGGATCGCTCATCCAGGGCAACACCTTCGAGCGTTGCGATGGCGAAAATGAACTCATCACGCTCAAGGCCTCCGACATCGTCGTGCGCGGGAACCGCTTCATCGCCAGCCAGGGCGTGCTTTGCCTGCGCACCGCCCGCCGCGTGCTCGTGCAAGACAACCTCTTCGACGGCCAGGGCCGCGAAAACACCGGCGGCGTTCGCTTGCAAGGAGATGGCCACGTCCTCACTGGCAACACCTTCCGCGACCTGAAAAAACCGAAGGACTACTACGCCTGGCCCATCTCCCTCATGGCCGCCGACGTGGAGACCTACGGCGAAACCGATGCCCTCGGCGGCTACGGCCGCTCTCGCGACATCCTCATCACCCGCAATCGCTTCGAGCATTGCGACAAGCGCATCGCCGTCGGCATCTACGCCAGCAAAACGTATCCGCTTTTGCCGAAGAACATCCTCGTGCGCGAGAATGTGCTCGCAGGCGTGGAAGATGGCAGCGCCTTTGATTTCATCACCAAAGACGAAAGTGGCGAACTGCCCAAAGAGCTGCACGAGTCTGGGAACACATTCGAGCCATGATCCCATCACGATTGATCGTTTCCATCCTCACCCTCGCCACAACATCCATGGCGCAGTCGATCACGTATAGCGTGAGCGAGACGGCTGGCTTGCGGCGCTTCGGGTATCCGGTGACGGCATCGCTGGAGAGCGCCGCAGGCATGATCGAAGATGCGGAGAAGGTCCACTTGCTCGCCGCCGATGGCCAAGAAGTGCCCGCGCAGTTCACCGCGATGTCGAAGTGGGCCGATGGCAGCGTGCGCGGACTCGATGTCGATTTCTCGTCGAGTCCCGGACCGCATGAAACGCTGATCTATCGAGTGGAGATCGGGAAGGAGCCAACTCAGCCTCTTCGCACCGGATTGTCCGTAACCGAGACAGCCGACGAGATCGTCGTAGCCTCCGCAGCCATTCGTCACCGCATTCGTCGCGATGGCAAACTGCTCCTCACGTCCATCGC
>CAXNNN010000083.1:0-10261 GCA_964203095.1 Verrucomicrobiaceae bacterium
CGATTGGCGATCAAGGCGGCGCGAGCAATTACGGCTCTGCCTTTTTACCGGCGACTTTTCAGGGAACGCGCCTGAGCAGCAGCGGTGGTGGTGGGGTGCCGAACCTTTATAACCCGCATCTCACGACGCGTGATCAGCGGACGCAGCTCGACTTCGTCCAGAAGCTGAATCGTAGACTGCTCGACAAGCATGATGCGGGTAACCCGGAGATCGAGGGCATCATTCAGTCCTACGAGCTAGCGTTCCAGATGCAGAGTTCCGTGCCTCAGGTCTTTGATACCGATGGTGAGCCTCAGAGCGTGCTCGACATGTATGGCATCGGTGGTGGCGAGACAGATCGCTTTGGTCAGCAGTGCCTGATGGCTCGGCGGTTAGCGGAGAAGGGTGTGCGATTCATCCAGGTCACGAGCAATGGCTGGGACCATCACAACAAGATCGGCGAGACCTTCGCTGCCAGGGCGGCGAGCATCGACAAACCCATCGCGGGCTTGATCGCCGATCTCAAGCAGCGCGACATGCTGAAGGAGACGCTCATTGTCTGGGGCGGTGAGTTTGGCCGCGGTCCGCATGCAGACAATGGAGGGGGCCGTGGGCATCATGCCCGGGGCTACAGCATGTGGATGGCGGGTGGCGGTGTGAAGGGCGGCCTGCGCTATGGCTCAACTGACGAACTCGGCGATGTAGCGATTGAGAATCCGATGCCAACGCACGATCTCCACGCGACGATCCTGCATCTGCTAGGACTGAACCATGTGAAGCTGACCTATCGCTATGCGGGCCGAAACTTCCGCCTGACTGATGTCGCGGGCTGGGTGCACATGGGCATCCTGGCATAAAAAACAGGTTGTGGTTGGCTCTCAGTCGGTGGCTAGCGCTGAAGCCCTAAACGTTGCCGAAGTATCTTCCCAACTTTGGGTCTTTCTAAGTGCTTGATTTCCAGGTGACAGGCCAGAAGTTGAACGCCCATTATTTCTGGCAATGAAGTTCGCAATCTTTGGCGATATCCACGGCAATCTCGAAGCGCTGCAAGCAGTGCTTCGGGACGCGCAGGAACAGGGATGCGGCAATTGCGTATGTCTGGGCGACATCGTGGGCTATGGAGCGAACCCTGTGGAGTGCCTCCAAACGGTGCAGGCGCTGGACTGTCCGGTGGTGCGTGGCAATCACGACGAAGGTGCGGCGAATGAGTCGATGCTGGAAGATTTGAACCCGCTGGCGCAGACCGCCCTGCTGTGGACACGCGAACAGCTGAACCGTGAGCAGCGCCGTTGGCTTTCGGAATTGAAGCTGGTGCGCCAAGTGCGCGATTTCACCATTGTGCACGCCACGCTCGACTCTCCCGGTGGCTGGACGTATGTGACCAATCGCTTCGATGCGATGGCAAGCTTCAGCTATCAGTTCACACAGATGTGTTTTTACGGGCACACGCACGCCCCGCGAATCTTCGAAAAAGACGACACCGTGCGTGGTGCGCGTGGCTTGGAAACGCCAGTCGTGCGCGGCACGAAGTATTTCATCAATGTCGGGAGTGTCGGTCAGCCACGCGATGGTGATTGGCGTGCGGCGTATGCGATTTACGACATTCAGCGGCAGCACATCGCGATTCGCCGAGTGGAATACGATATTCAAACCGCGCAACAAAAGATCTTGGACGCAGGTCTGCCGCCTTTGCTGGCAGAGCGACTTGCCCTGGGACGTTAATTCTCATGGCACTACTCAATCTCAAAGAATTTGCCTCGGTTCTGATTGTGAAGCCGAGTTCGCTGGGTGACATCGTTCACACCCTGCCAGCAGTTCACGCTCTCAAAGCTGCACATCCGCACCTGAAGCTGCGCTGGGTGGCGAAGCCAGAGTGGCTGCCACTGATCGATAGTTCGCCGGACGTGGACGAGGCGTTGTCCTTTCCTCAGAAAGAATTTCGTGGTCTGCGTGGTGCTGCAAGGGCGCTAAAATGGGGCATTCATTGGAACACAGCTCCGCGAGATGTGCCGGAGTTGGTGCTGGATTTCCAAGGCCTGCTGCGCAGCGGCATGATCTGTGCAGCGCGTGGCTCCCGGCCCATTGTTGGCTTGTCCGATGCACGGGAAGGAGCGCTCCGCTTCTATGATCAGGTGATCCCTGTCGATGCGCACGCGCACGCTGTGGATCGTTACCTTTCTTTGGTTCGTGCGCTGAATGTGCCGGTCGATGGCGTGGAGTTTCCGCTGTCGGCTGGCGTGCCAGTGGACCAAGCGCTACCCGAGGGCTTTCTGCTCTTGCACCCGCATTCACGGGGTGCTGGCAAGAGCCTGGGGGCAAATGAATTGCAGGTGATTTGCGACTGCCTGACCACTCTGCCAGTGGTCATCGTTGGCGTGTCGCCCCAGGCCCCAGTGGTGCGGGGTGCGCATGTCATCGACCTGACCAATCAGACCACCCTGCTAGAGCTCATCTGGATCATGCGCCGTGCGCGGCAGATCATCAGTGTGGACAGTGGTCCGATGCACATTGCCGCAGCGGTCAATGACAACACACTTGGCATTCATACCTGGAGCGATCCTCGCAAGGTCGGGCCTTACAACCCCAAAGCGCTGGTGTGGAAGGCGGGTCGCATCGGCCATCGCGGCGAGTTTCACGACGATGAATGCGCGCAGTCAGCGAGCTTCGGAGAAGGCGATGCGCGACGCTTGGCGAACTATTTCTTGAAGCGCCTCTAGCCCTCGCGGTTGCGCATCATGTCCGCAATCTGGGCGAAGAAAGCTCCCATGATCTGAGCTTGCTCGGAGGGAATGTCCGCCTCATGCATGGACTGGCCCATGAGGTCTAGCCAGCGGTCGCGCTCGGCTTCGCCAATGGCGAAGGGCATGTGTCGACCGCGTAGCCGAGGATGGCCGCGCTCTTCCAGATAGGTCTGTGGGCCGCCGAGGCGATAGACGATAAAGTCGGCGAGGCGCTTCTCCGCCCCTTCCCAATCGTCGGGCGGATACATGGGGCCGATGAGGTCATCGCTGCGGACGCGGCGGTAGAATGCGGCCACCATCGCACGCAGTTTGTCCTCACCGACCTGGGAATAGAGCGCGGAGATTTCGTCCACGGTTACTTGGCAGCGGGCTGAGGCTTGGGCTTCGGTGCGGGCTTGGGGTCCAGATTGGCCTTCAGGTCTTCGTCAGTGATGACAGACTCAACCCCTGTCGCAGGCACCTCAGCTTGGGCGGTCCAGAGGATGGCGTTCAGCACCAGCTTGCGCTGATCGGCGTTGCCCCAGCCTGCATGGAAATGCCCCCCCGTGAAGCCGAAGCCACGACCGCCATCTTCACGCTGCACAGCCCAGGCCACGTGCTGCGGTTCTTTCTTCGCCACCGACTCACGCACCGCAGGATTGCCGCTATGATGACCATCGGGACGGCTCAGGGTGCTATCCGGTGCAACGGCTGACAGGATGGGGGTCACGCCTTGCAGCCCTTTGCGGAAGCGCATGTGGAAATACCACTCATCATTGGTGACGAAGGGCTTCACGCCACGGCTGATCGGGTGCTGGGGCAGTTCCTTGAAGTTGGCGTCCCAGTGCGGGTTCACGCTCCAGTTGATCTCGAACGCGCCGCCGAGCCAGTCGATGAACTCGTTGTTGCCCTTCTCGATGGTTGGCTCAACCGCGTAGTGCACGCAAACAAAGCCACAGCCGCGCTTCATCTGTTTGTCGAGCTGTTGCAGGCGGTCGCCCTGCAAGGCGGGATGCCCGCCACCACCGTCGCTGTAGATCAGAATGGTGTTGGCCTTCGCCAACTCATCATCGGCTGGCCATTCGCCATTGAGGTGATGCTTGACCTCCACGGCCTCGGCAGCGCTCTGCTCCAGGCACTTCTTGAACAGCAGCACGCCCGCATTGTGCTCGTGCGCGCCGGCCGGATGGCTGGGCTTGCCAGCAATGAGGACGATCAGTTTTTTGCTGCCTTCGGCAAAGGATAGTCCGGCGCTGAGCACCAGCGCGGTGAGGAGAAGGGTGAGTTGCTTCATGTGGAAAAGGAGAGGTGAGGGGAGCAGAAACGCGGGTGAAGGGCAAGGAGTATCAGACAAGTTCAGGGCTTGAACCCCTGCAAGTTAGGGAATATCCTCGGTCTATGAGCAAGCGAGAACTCCATGAAGCATTGCTGGAACTGCCAGAACACGAAAGGCAGGAGATGGCTTATTGGTTGCTCGACACGATCGCCGATGAACCAGTCGTCAATGACGAGGTCATGAAAGAGAGCATTCGTTCGGCTGAAGAGCGCAGCGCGGAGCTGGATTCAGGGAGAGTGAAGGCGCTGACGCATGAGGAGGTGTGGAGCAAGATCGACCACCTTTGCGCCTCATGGAAGTAGCCTACCACACGCAGGCAGAGCCGGAGTTACTCGAAAGGGTGGCCTATTACGGGGATGTTTCCCCGGCTTTGGGCTTTCAGGCCCGTGATGAATTGAAAACGGTTATTGGCCGTATCGCAGCCAATCCACGCCGCTACCACTTCATTAGCCCACGGCATAGACGAGCAAACCTGAAGCAGTTTCCGTATCACATCTCGTATGAGGAGATGTTGGACGGGAGCGCTCGGATTCTGGTGGTGCGGCATGATCAGCGACATCCTTCCTTCGGCTTGAAACGGAAGTAGCTAGCGCAAGACATCCCCCCGCGCTCTCGTTAGCCCTTCACCTCATTCATGAAATCCACGTTACGTCTCGCTTCCCTCGCTTTGCTTTGTCCGGTGCTGGCCTTTGCCAAGGACCTTAGCTTCAAGAAAATCACCATCACTCGCGATTTCTGGGGCGAGGGCGCTCATTTCTCCGACTTCGATCACGATGGGAACAACGACATCTGCTGTGGGCCCTTTGTCTGGTGGGGACCGGAGTTCAAGGTGCGCACGGCCTACAGCTCGCCCAAGCCTGATCGCGCCAAGCCCGTGACAGACGCGGAATACGGGCCGAATTACGAGGCCTTCATCAAAGGCGAACAGAAGCCTTACGACGGCGAGAAGGGCTACTCCGATTACTTCCTCAGCTACGCGCATGACTTCAATAGCGACGGGTGGTCCGACATCGTCGTCTTTTCCTGGCCGGGCGACATCACGGCTTGGTATGAGAACCCTGGCAAGCGCGATGCGGGTGCCTGGAAGCGCCACATCATCTTCGGGGTCACCGACAATGAATCCCCAGCCCTGGGGGACATGAACGGCGACGGCAAGCCCGAGCTGGTCTGCCACACCGGCGGCCGTCTCGGCTACGCTTCTCTGGACTGGAGCGATCCCACCAAAGAGGCAACCTACCGCGCGATCACCAAGCCCGACATCAAGCGCTACTTCCGCTACACCCACGGCTACGGCTTTGGCGACATCAATGGTGATGGCAAGGCCGACATCCTGGACAAGGACGGCTGGCGTGAGCAGCCCGCGCAGGTCGAGGGCGATGCCGAGTGGGTCTTCCATGCCACGCCTTTCGCCCCTGAAGGCGCGCGCGGCGGTTCGCAGATGCAGGTCTATGATGTGAATGGCGATGGCTTGAATGACGTGATCGCTGCCTGGGATGGACACGGCTATGGTTTGGCTTGGTATGAGCAGAAAAAGGATGGTTCCTTCACCCAGCACCAGCTCATGGGCAGCAAGCCAGAGGACAGCCCGCATGGCGTGAAGTTCTCCCAGCTTCATGCCACCACGATGGCTGACATCGACGGTGACGGCGTGCTGGACTTCATCACGGGTAAGCGCCGCTGGGCGCACGGCCCGAACAAGGATGAAGAACCCGGTGCGGCCCCCGTTCTCTACTGGTTCCAGATCAAGCGGGATGGCAAAGGCGGTGCCGACTTCATTCCCCACCAGATCGACGATGACTCAGGCGTGGGCACACAAGTCAGCGCTGGCGACGTGAACAAGGACGGCAAGCAAGACGTGATGGTCGGCAACAAGAGTGGCGTGTTTGTGTTCTTGCAGGAGTAGCCAGCTGACAGGCTTTGGCTTCGTGGGATAAATAAGCCTGCGGGGATCGTTATGTTGTTTTGCCCTCTCGGCGGCCTTCAAGCAAGGCCGCTTGGCGGTGCTCTCCCGCCCTCGATCCATCCTTGCCGAAGCCCATGAAATTAAGCCCTCCAGCCCTGTCCTGCCTACATGTCGTCACGGTGCTCGCCATTGCCTCGACCGTCGTCTTTGCCGCGCCGAAAAAGGAGGAAGTGATCGATCCGAACGCGCCGGTCAGTTTCTACAAGCAGATTCGCCCGATCTTCCAGGCCCATTGCCAGGGTTGTCATCAACCAGCGAAAGCCAAGGGTGACTATATCATGACGGACTTCAGCGCGATGCTGAAGGGCGGCGAGGAAGGCGTGGCAGTAGAGGCGGGCAAGCCGGATGTTTCCAACTTGCTGAAGCTCATCACGCCCGTGAATGGCAAGGCCGAGATGCCGCAGAAAGCGGACCCGCTGCACGATACCCAGGTCGCACTGGTGAAGCGCTGGATCGCGGAAGGTGCAAAGGACGACACGCCCGCTTCGGCGAAGCAAGAGTTCAGCATGGAGAAGCCGCCCGTGTATGTGACGGCACCGCTCATCACCAGCCTGGACTACTCGCCGGATGGTTCCTTGATCGCCGTTGCGGGTTATCATGAGGCGCTGATTCACAAGGCGGATGGCAGCGGCATTGTCGCACGCCTGGTCGGCTTGTCAGAGCGCATCAACAAGGTCGCCTTCTCACCCGATGGCAAGAAGCTCGCCGTTGCTGGTGGCAGCCCCGCACGCATGGGCGAGCTGCAAGTCTGGGACCTTGCGAAGCAGAAGCTGGACATGTCGGTTTCGACCACCTTCGACACGCTGTCAGGTGCTAGCTGGTCACCGGATGGCAAGATGATTGCCTTCGGTTGTGCGGACAACACGATGCGTGTGGTCGATGCCACGAACGGCAAGGAAGTGATGGTGAGCAATAGCCACAGCGATTGGGTGCTCGACACGGTCTGGACCACGAAAGGGGACAAGCTCGTCTCCTGCGGACGCGACATGGCGGTGAAGCTTACGGAGGTTGCCACGCAGCGCTTCATTGACAACATGACATCCATCACACCCGGCGCGCTGAAGGGCGGTGTGCATGTGCTGGCAAGGCATCCGCTGCGCGATGAAATCTTGATCGGTGGTGCGGATGGTATTCCCCAGATCTACCGCACGGACCGCATCACCAAGCGCGTCATCGGTGACAACGCGAACCTCATTCGTAAATTCCCTGCGATGCAGGGCCGCATCTTCGGGGTGGACTTCGCACCAGATGGCAAGCGCATCGTGGCCGCCTCCAGCCATGACTTCTCCGGCACGGTCAATATTTACAGCGCTGACTACGACAGCACGATGCCGCCCGAGGTGAAGAAGCTCGTCGAGACCGTGAATGGCAAAGGACCGGAACTGGACGCCTGGGTCAGCAAGGATGTGAAGCTGCTCAGCACGGTCGAGATTCCTAGCAGCGGCGTGTTCGCCGTCAGCTTCAGTCCCGATGGCAAGACGGTGGCCGCAGGTGCTTCGGATGGTCAGGTGCGGATCATTGATGCAGCGACAGGCAAGGTCACGAAGCAGTTCGTCAGTGTGCCCCTGAGTAAGAAGGAAGACCTCGCCGCCAGCGATGTGATCGTGGATGATACCGTGCGAATCGAAGCCAAGAAGGACAACTTCCTGGAGGATCTGCACCAGGGGGCGCAGGTCGCCTCGCTAGACGTGCAGCCATCAAGTGTGAAGATCGGCAAGGCCACGGAGTATTCGCAGCTCATGATCACGGCGAAGATGACCGACGGCACGACCGCCGATGTCACCCGCATGGCGAAGCTGACGCTGACTGGGGAAGTCGCCATCATGGATAAGCGCGGCTTGGTGCGTCCGAACAAAGATGGCAAGGCCCAGGTGCAGATCGCTTTCCAAGGCAAGAGCGCCACGGTGCCCGTCGAGGTCGGCGGCATGAACGCGGTCTTCCATCCCGATTACGTGCATGATGTGATGCCCATCTTGTCCAAGCTCGGTTGCAATCAAGGCACCTGCCATGGCAGCAAGGACGGCAAAAATGGCTTCAAGCTGAGTTTGCGTGGCTATGATCCTATCTATGACGTGCTCGCTTTCACCGACGAACTCAGCTCGCGTCGCGCGAATGTGGCGTCGCCCGAGCACTCGCTGCTGTTGTTGAAAGCCAGCGGTGCCGTGCCGCACGAAGGCGGTCAGCTCAGCGTGCCAGGAGAACTTTATTACGAGACGTTGAAGGCGTGGATTCGCAATGGCGCGAAGCTGGACATGAAGACGCCGCGCGTGACCCGCATTGAGGTCTTCCCCAAGAACCCGGTGATCCAAAAGATCGGCTCGCGTCAGCAGATGCGCATCCTGGCCACGTATGCCGATGGCTACACGCGTGATGTGACGGCGGAAGCCTTCATCGAGAGCGGCAACACCGAAGTCGTCGAGGCCGACAAGAAGGGCCTCTGCACCACCGTTCGCCGTGGCGAGGCCCCGGTGCTGGCTCGTTTTGAAGGTGCCTACGCTGCGACCACCATCACAGTCATGGGCGACCGCACGGGCTTTGCTTGGAAGGAGCCGGCGAAGTTCAACAAGATCGACGACCTCGTCGCCCAGAAGTGGCAACGCATGAAGATCGAGCCTTCGGGCATGTGCACAGATGCGGACTTCATTCGCCGCCTGCATCTGGACCTGACGGGCCTGCCGCCAAGCTCTGAAGAAGTGCGTGCCTTCATGGCCGACACGCGCGAGCAGCGGGTGAAGCGGAATGAGCTGATCGACAAGCTGATCGGCAATGATGCCTTCGTCGATCACTGGGCAAACAAATGGGCCGATATGCTCCAGGTGAATAGCAAGTTCCTCGGCGTGGAAGGTGCGACCACGTTGCGCACCTGGATTCGCGATCAGGTGAAGACCAACACGCCTTATGACCGCTTTGCTTATCGCATCATGACCGCCACAGGATCGAACAAGGAGAACCCGGCGTCGAGCTACTTTAAGGTGCTGCGTGATCCGGTCGAGATCATGGAGAATACCACGCATCTGTGGTTGGCCACGCGCTTCAATTGCAACAAGTGCCATGACCATCCCTTCGAGCGCTGGACCCAGGATCAGTATTATCAAACGGCGGCATTCTTTGCGCAGACGGAGCTGAAGGCCGACCCGAAAGCGGCGGGACAAACCATCGGCGGCACTGCGGTTGAGGGAGCCAAGCCTTTATATGAAATCGTGGCTGACAAGAAGGACGGCGATGTGCTGCATGATCGCACTAAGCAAGTGACGCCTCCGGTCTTCCCGTATGACACGCAATTGGCGTCACTCACGAGCACCAGCCGCCGCGAGAACTTCGCTGCATGGCTGACCTCCGCTGACAACGACTACTTCGCCATGAGCTATGCGAATCGCATCTGGGGATATCTCACGGGAACGGGAGTGATTGAGCCGCTGGATGACATTCGCGCAGGCAACCCCGCATCGAATCCCGAACTGCTTCAGCACCTGACCAATGAGTTCGTGCAGAGCGGGTTCAATGTGCGCCACCTCATGCGCATCATCTGCCAGAGTCGCACTTATCAACTGAGCCTCGACACCAACAAATGGAACGAGGACGACACGATCAACTACAGCCACGCCAAGGCGCGCCGTCTGCCTGCGGAAGTGCTTTTTGATGCGGTTCACGCGGTCACCGGTTCCGCGCCGAACATCCCCGGCGTGCCCGCAGGCACACGTGCGGCACAACTTGCCGATGCGCAGATCAAACTGCCCGATGGCTTCCTGGGCAACTTCGGGCGCCCGGTTCGCGAGAGCGTCTGCGAATGTGAACGCAGTAACGATGTGAACCTCGGCCCCGTGATGGCGCTGATGTCAGGTCCGACGGTTGGCGATGCGATCAGCAGTCCGACCAATGCCATCGCCAAGCTCACGAACGAGATCAAAGACGACCGCAAGCTGATCGACGAGATTTTCGTGCGTATCATCAACCGTCCTGCGACGGCGAAGGAAATCGATGCTGCCTTGGCTTCCATGAATGGCATGGACGCCGAGGACAAAGCGCTGACCGCTGAGTGGCAGGCCAAGGAAGCCGAGCAAAAATCCGTCATTACCAAGGCCGAAGCCGATCGCGTGGCGACCATCGCTGCGACCAAGGCCGAACTCGATAGCTACAAAGCCAAGATGGCACCCGTGGTGAAGAAGAATGAAGACACGCGTGCTGCTGCGATTCAGAAAGCCGAGGCTACGGTCAAAGCAGTCGCAGAGGCAGCGCCGCCTTTCCAGGCGACTTGGGAAGAGC
>CAXNNN010000084.1:0-10261 GCA_964203095.1 Verrucomicrobiaceae bacterium
ATAGAGTGATGGTGCCGCTCATCAGAGCCTGCCGTTTATCGCCTTTCCTCCAGGCCATGATGGACGCATCCGCGATGAAGAGTATCAAAAACACCAGCGCCAGATTTGCCAACAGCACCACCGGACGAGTCACACCCACCGGCAAGAAAACCACATCTCCCAGAAACGGCACCTGTTTCATAGACGTGATCACGGAATAGTTGATGTTTGGCGTCACCAGAAAATTGATGATCAGCGAGAGCGTGCGCAGGCCCAGCGCCATCACCGCCAGCCATTTCCTGCCGGTTTGCAGGTGGAAGTAAATATACCCGATCGTGCTGCAAAAAAACACCCATACCGGCACGTGCGCCCAGCGAAACAAGGCGCCAAAAACCGCCGGATCAGCTGTCTTCATCATCCCCAGCTCAATGAAGCTGTAACAGGTGGTCGTCAGCGCCGAGATGGCCGCAAACAGCCGCTCTATTTTGGCACGCTCCTGCCACCAAAAAAACAGATGGGTCACTCCCATCGTCAGAGACGCGGAGGCAATAATAGTCCAGATGATGGTGGCGTTTTGCATTTTTTTTTCTTAACGAGCCGACATGGTGGAGCAAATCAAAGGTTCATCACGGAAGTTGATGCGTAGAGACTCTGTTTGGCCAAGGTGCGAGGATGAGCAAAAGTCTGCTGTATCATGCCTTCGGAGTGCGCGAAGGGTATAAGTGTCGAATCACCAAGTATGGGAGGGTTTCTAACCCGGGATAGGTGGCCACCAATGGCAATGCCCGCTGCCAGTGTCAGCACTCTGAGGGAGGCAGGAAGATAGAAAAGCGTTCCTCGGCTCCCTCAGAGCCGAACCGCTGACGACCGTTCCTCAGGGAATCGTTCGCCTAGCCTGTCTTCCCCTGGGCTAGAGTCTTCATGCCTTTGAGGCATCAAATTGACCTGAATCCGTAACTTGGAAAGGTCGTTTTACGCCGTCTTCTTCACGCGGCCAGCCCTGTCTTTGGCCGTAGCTGCCTTGCGCTGATCGCGCACTTCCTGGGCGCGTGCAGAGAGTTTCTTGAGTAGCTCAGGCCAGAGCTCTTCGTCGGCGATGTAGCCCACGCAGCGCTTGGTGCCGCAGAGGCATGGATGGTCTTCCCAGTTCTCCAGGTCGAAACCGTAGTTGAAGGTCAGCTCCTCGTCTTTTTTGATGTCACGCTTCGCCGTGAGCCAGATGCGACCACGCGACTGCACCGCCTCGCAGTTGGGGTCGCAGGAGTGATTCAATAGGCGAGCCGTGTTCTTGGCGCTGCTGCCGTCCAGGTCCTGCTTTTTGTTCAGGTTGAAGATGTAAACCGCAGCCACACCGGTCTTGCGGGCACGAATGAGGCGTGCTTGTGCGCGCCGTTCAGACTCGGCCTTGCTGATTTTTTCGCCCGTGTATTCCAGCACCTGCGTGTCTTTTGGGACGTCGCACCGGGCGAAGATGCCGCGTGAGTGAATCGATGACCGACGGACGATGTGCCAGACGGTGGGTTTCTTGGGAGCAGCTTTTCGGGTGGCCATGGTTGCTGGAGAGGGGGCGTGATGTGTGGCGTGATCTGGAGCTAGGTCAAGCGCCGCTCCGGATGATCAGAAGCATCCCGTGTTCCAAGTGGTGAGTTCGTCAGGGCACATCCATCCACAAAAAAGGCGGAGCGCGTGAGCACTCCGCCTTCCGATCAATGATGAGAACCAAGCCCGCTTATACGCCCTCGGGCTTCTTCTCACCTTCGGGCTTCTTGCCACCTTCATCTTGGCTTGGGGGACGACGGAAGCCACCGCCCTCGGCACCACCTTCGCCACCGGGGCGGCGCATCTGACCACCAGGACCGCCTTGGCTTGGCTGGCCACCACGCATCATGCCGCGCATGCGCTCGCCGATCTGCTTCATTTCTTCAGCGGTGATCTTGCCGTCGCTGTTGCCGTCCATCATCTTGAAACGCCCGTCCACTTCCTGGCTGGCGAATTCCTTGTATTCGGCCAGATCCACGCCGCCGTCGGCATTCTTGTCCATGCGCTTGAGCATATCCTCAGGGTTGCCCATGCCGCGTCCCATGCCGCCGGGGCCGCCTTGGCCAGGAGGTCCGCCTTCGGGACGGCCACCGCCTTCACTGGGAGGTCCGCCCTCGGGGCGACGCATGCCGCGCTCACCTTCAGGGCCGCCCTCGGGCCTGCCCTTGCCTTCTGGGGGACGACGGAATCCGCCTTCGCCGGGCGAGCCTTCACCGCCGGGGCGGCGCATCATGCCGCGTTCGCCACCGCCAGCTGCACCGCGCATCTTTTCGGCTGCGGCTTTCATCTCGGCCTCATCGGCCACGCCATCGGCATTGCCGTCGATCTTGGCGAAGCGGTCTTCACCTTCCTTCTTGGAGAAGGCGGCGAACTCGTCTTTGCTGATCTTGCCATCGGCATTGGCGTCGATCTTCTTCAGGAACTCGGCCATGCGGTTAGGGCCGCCTTCGGCTCCTGGGCCAACGGGTTTGCGCTCGCTTTCCTGGGCGAAGGTCAGGCCTGCGGTCAGGCAGCAGGCGATGCAGAATGTGGTCGTGCTCGTTTTCATGTGGTGTGGTTCGTGTGGAACGGCGGTCTTCAACTCAGCCTCTGCGGGGAAGTTGCGAGCGCGTGGAAAGAATGTCTGCATGCTCGCGGTGATCGTGTGGGGTGATGGGTTTCAAAGTTGTCCCCCGGTCGGGACTAACCACTAACTACTTTTTTACCCCACTTCCTGCTCCATGCTAAGTGCTGCCCACTCGCGGCGTTCACTCACTTTCCCATGGATCTCTCTCTCCGCCCAGAAACGACCGCCGCGCTGGCGCAATTCCGCGCCCGGCGTTCCTCCCTGCTACAGCGTCGCGGCTGGCTCGCGACCGTGCTCTGTGCCTTGGGCCTGCTCGTTCTCATCGCATTGCTGGATCGCCTGTGGCTGCTGCCGGACGCGCTGCGTCCTTGGGTTTCGCTCGCGGCTTACGCTGGCTGTGCGTATGCCGGTTGGCGTCTGGCTTGGCAATACCTGAGCCGCGTGCGTGACAATGCGGGGGCCGCACGGGCTGCGGAGTCCGTGGCTCCTGAGTTGCGTGAGCAACTGCTCTCGGCGGTGGAGCTGTCGCAGGCGGACAATGCCAAGATCAAGGACTCGCCCGAGTTCCGTGCTAAGCTGCAGGACGAGGTCGCCCAAGCCGTGAAGGGCATCGACTGGAAGGCCCGTCAGCCTGCGGATGTGCTGGTGCCGTGGATCAAGGCCTTGGCTGCGACGGTGCTAATCATCGCTGTGCTAAGCTTCGTGCCGCGCCTGCATTTGCCAGGCTTCCTGGCGCGTGCAGCACTGCCCTTCGCGAACCTGCCGCGTCCGTCGAGCGTGCAGATCACCATCGAGAAGCCGGTGAAGTCCAACACGCTGGTGCCGATCAGCAGCGAGACGGATATTGCGGTGCGCATTGTCGGCGAACCGGTCGCGCAAGCCTTCTTGGAATATGGCGAGCCAGGTGGCAGCACCAGCCGCATGGAGTTGAGCAGGGTCGCAGGCGAGCAGTTTGAAACACGTCTGCCTGTGGGCCAGAATGATGTGCGTTTCCGCGTGCTTGCCAGCGACGGCATCAGCGCTTGGCATCAGCTTTCCGCACGAGCGCGGCCTCGCATCACGCAGTTCGTGAAGACGATCATGCCGCCTGCCTACGTCGGCGGCAAGGCTGTCACCTTGACCGAGGAGCACGGCGACTTGGAGGTGCTCGAAGGCAGCGAGGTGGAGATGGCTCTGGCGACGAATCAGCCCATCGCGGAAGCCAGTGTGCGCATCAATCCTGACATGCCCACGCATCCCGCAGCGCCTGCGGTGCAAGTCATCAGCGATACGCAATTGTCCACCACGCTGACGGGTGATCCGCAAGCCGAGGCTTGGACCATGAAGCTCAAGAGCGCAGAGACGGGCTTCACCAACGATGATGCCGCATCCTGGCGCATCACCACCATTCCCGACCTGCCGCCCGTGGTGCAGATCACCGAGCCTGCCGATGCGCAACTTTCGCTGCTGCCCGACGAATCGGTGCGGTTGACCGGTCTGGCATCGGACGATGTTGGCCTAGCCTCCGTCAAGCTCGCTCACGCCATCAATGGAACGAACTGGACCGATACCGATCTGGCCAACAAGCCCGGCAATGAAGCCATGGTCGAGCATTTGTTCCTCCTGGCTCCGCTGCAAGTGAAGGCTGGCGACACCATCTTGATGAAGCTAGTCGCGACCGACTTGAAGGGCCAAAAGGCAGAGTCTGCGCCGCTGCGGATCATCATTCTGGAACAGACGGTCGATCCTGCTAAGCGCGCCTTTGCAGCGGAACAGCGTCGCCTTGCCGAGATGACCAAGACGCTGGCCGAGAAGTCGCGCGAGTTGACCAAGCAAGCCAGCCAAGTTCAAAAAGTTGCCAAGGATCAGAAGAAGGGCAAGCCGACAGCTGATGATGCCGAAGCTAAGCTGGCTAGTTTCAAGCAAAGCCTGGAAAGCACCCGCGAGCAGGCGGACGATGTCTGGGAGCAGTTGAAGAAGACAGCGCAAGCTGCGACCACGCCGCTGGATGCCGAGGAAACGAAGCTCATCGGCGACCGCCTTGCCAAACTGCGCCAGGATGCGCTGAAGCAAATGGAGCAGGCGACCCAGGATGGCCTGGAGAATCCCGACGTGGTGAAGCGTTTTGCAGGTGAGGCCCATGGCGAAGCTTCGCTGGCCGAAGATGCCGCGCGTGCCTTCGCTGCCGAGACGACCGCCAAGCTCACCGCTCAAGCCGCGCAACAAATGGCGCGTCAGCAGAATTTGCTCACGGAGACGTCATTGAACGGCAATCGTGATCCCTCACAACGCTCCAAGTGGCAGGAGCAGCAACGCGCAGCCCTGATCGCAAATGAACAAGTGGCGCAAGAGTTTGAGGCGTTGAAAAGCCAAGTGCAGGGTGGTCACCAGAACAACCTGGAACGCATGAAGAAGGAGATCGGTGAGGCCGCGAATGACCTGCGCGAATCGCTCGATAAGCCGGAGAATCTGCAAACCAAGGAAGCTCCACAGCAGAAGAGCCCCGAGCATCTTTACGGTGCCTCGGACAATCTCCGCCAACGTTTGCAGCGCAGCTCAGAAGCCATTCGCAACATGGCGGATGAAGCCGCGCGCCGTGCCCAGCAGTTGCGCGAAGCGATGGCCAATCGAGACAATCCCGCCCTGGCTTCGCTTGAGCAGGCCCAGCACGCCATCAATGAAGCCGCGCAGGTCGCCAAAGACCCGAAGCGCGCGGCCAAGCAGAAGGCTGACAAGCAAGGCCTGATGCCCGCCGAGAAGGCGCAGAGCGAACTGGCCAAGGCAAGCAAGCAACTGCAAGACCAGGCAGAGCTGCGCGAGCAGAATCCGCTGACCAACACCGAAGCCGCGCTCGACGCAAACCGCGCCAGTCGTGCCGCCGATAAACTGAACGAAACCGCTGCTGTCGCCGCTGAGAAGAACGACGCGCAAGCGCTGGAGCAAACTGGCCAAAAAATTGCCGAACTCGCCAAGGTCGCACGCACGCTGGAAGCCGATGCGATGGTGCAGGAAGCCAAAGCTGCCCTCAACACGGCAGCTCAGCAATCCAATGGCGATGCCGATCAAACCGCGACCGTTGCCGAGGCTGCACAACAAGCCGCCGAGCAACTGCGCCAGCTCCCGCAAGCGGCGCGTCGCCTGCAAGCGAACGAGATCGCTAACACCGCGCAGCAAGCTGCCGACCAAGCTCGCAATGCCGCGCAGCAGCTCAACGACCAGGCTCGTCAAGCTGCGCAGCGTCCTCCAAACCAACCCGCTCAGCCGCAGCCCGCGCCGCAAGCTTTGGCTGAAGCCAGCATGAAGGCTGATCAGGTCGCCCAAGCCCTGGCCGCGCAGACCGAGGCCGCGCGCCAGCGGTTGCTCGCCATGGCTCCGAAGGTCAGCGAGATGATGAATGATGTGGCGAAGAACCTGCGTGACACCCAGCAGAAAACCGAGGCTGCCCAACAGCAAGCAGAAGCGCAACAACCCGTCGCCGAAGTCGCCGATAAAGCCCAAGCCTTGCAGCCTGAGGCAGCCGAGAACGCGGAGAAGATGGACAGCCTGCAAGCTGCGCTGCGTCAGGAAGCGAATGCCGCTCAGCTTGACCAAGCGGATCAGCGTCAGCTAGCGCGAACGGCGGATGTCGCGCTTGAATCCATGCGCCAGAAGTCGCCAGAGATTCAATCGAATTTGAAGCAGGCTCAGCAAGCCCAGCAATCTCAGCCGCAGGCCAAGGCCTTGCAGAATGCCGCGCAAGCGCAGAAGCAAACGGCCGATGCTTTGCAGCAGCTTGCCCAGAACTTTGCCAAGATGGAGAACGGCGAACAGGTGCCGCAGGAGAATCTGGACGCGCTCGCGCAGATGGAGCAACAGCTCGGCGTGGAGAAGCCCTTGGATGAGGCTTACAACAAGGCGCAGGAGCTGGCGCAAGCGCAGCAAGACGCGAAGAACGATCCGCAGAAAGCTTTGGCCGAACTGGAGCAGCAACTGGCCAAGAGCCCTGCCATGCAGAAGGCGCTGGCGGACATTGCCAAAGACACCGCGCAGACAGCGGAGAAGACCTTGAAGGAGAAAGCCAACCAGCCATCCATGCTGGGCAATGTCGCGGAAGAAGCCGGTCACAACCTGGAGCGCGTGGCTCGCCATCAGCAGCGTCTGGGCAAGGAAGACGCCGCCAAGCAAGTGGCTGAGGTTAGCAAGCAGCTCCAGACCACCGCCAAAGCGACGAAGACTCAGCCTGCGAATGCGACACCTCAAGTCGCGGAACAGTCCACGAAAGCGGCCCAAGCCGCCGCCAAGAGCGCCGAGCAAACCGCCGCACAAACGCCTTCACAAGCGAACCTGCCCGCCTTCGAGCAAACACAGGCCACGGCAATGGCGCAGGCGCTCGATCAGTTGGATGCGCAGCTGAACGCGATGCAGAACGGTCAACAACAGCAAGGTCAGCAGCAGGCCTCGCAAGAGGGGCAGCAATCCGCGCAACAGCAGGCCCAGCAAAGCTTGTCCCAAGCCCAGCAAGCACAGCAGCAGTCGATGGCTCAAGCCCGTGCGCAAGGCAAGGTGCCAGGTCAGTCGCAGAACAGCCCGCAAACCGCACAGCAGAACGCCAAGAAGAGTCAGCAGCCCTCCGACAGCGCGCAGTCGTCGGAGGATGGTGGCAACTTTACCGCCGTGATGAAGGGGGGGCAGATGGTGCTGGTGCCCGTGGGCGCGATTGATGTCACTGACTGGGGCAAGCTGCCCTCGCGCATGGCCGAAGACCTCACCGAAGCCACCCGCCAAGAAGCCGCGCCGGAGTATCGCGCGGCGATCGAGGACTACTATAAGGCGATTGCCGCGAAAGCGAAGCGGTGAGCTGAAAGTATTTAGTGCTCAGTGTTTAGTGCTGAGTCAGACGTGATCCATTGAAACGTGAAACTCGAAACACATTATTTTTCCCAATCAGCTATCAAGTTGATGAAATCGAGGCTGGCTCTCAGTGTTGCCTCAGCCATTGTCTTCGCACTAACAACTAATCACTTAACACTTTCCGCTGCCCCTCCACCTTCGCCCATTCCTCCGCAGGTTAAGCAGTCGGTCGAGCGTGGGGTGAAGTGGTTGCTCCAGCAACAGAAGGCGGACGGTGGTTTCTCCGAGAACAAAGGGGCTAGCACTGCCCGCAAGGGCGATGTGCCGAACCACGGTGGCGCGATGACCTCGCTGGTGATCATGGGCTTGAGCAGTGTCGGTCACATGCCGGGCGACCCCACGCCCGAAGGGCAGGCGGTGACCAAGGCCTTGCAGTTCATGCTCGACTTCATGGAGCAGGATAACGGTGATAAAGAAACCGAAGGCTACCTGGGCCGCGCTGATCGAAGCCGCATGTATGGCCATGGAATCATGACCCTCATGTATGCCGAGATGCTCGGTATGGCCAAGGACCTGGAGATGGACCGCCGGATTCGCGAGCGCTTGGAAGGTGCGGTGAAGCTGATTCTGCGCTCACAGAAAGTGCCGAAGAGCGATAGTAATAAAGGCGGTTGGCGCTACGAACCGCAGAGTAGCGACGCTGACATCTCGGTCACCGTGTGGCAACTCATGTCTCTGCGCGCGGCGAAGAATGCCGGGCTCGACATTCCGAACGATGCGATCTCCGATGCCGTGGCTTATGTGAAGCGCAGCTATCGCAGCGAGCGCGATGCTTTGGGCCGCCCTAAGGACATGGCAGCCGCCTTCAGCTATGAACCCTATGGCGGTCGCCAGACTTTTAGCACGACTGCTGCGGGTTTGCTCAGTCTGCAAGTGGCCGGACAATATGAAGCTGCTGAAGTGATCGGCTCCACCAACTATCTGATGAAGAACCCGCCCGAGATCGACGAGCCTTGGTTCTACTACGGCAACTACTACTACGCGCAGGGCATGTATCAGCGCGGTGGCGATTTCGCGGCAACGGCAAGGCGCAAGACCGAGGACACTTTGATTCGCGCGCAGACGCAGGATGGCGCTTGGTATCCGCGTAATGGCAACGAGAAGAGCGCAGGACCGGTCTATGCCACCGCACTCTCATTGCTGAGCCTGAGCGTGTATCATCACTTCCTGCCGATCTATCAGAAGTGATGGCCCTGGAGCCAGTCAGATGAAATGACGCTTAGCTCTCGGGCTGCTGGCGCACCACTCGCATGACGCGGGTGACTATTGCCAACCTCCATTAACGAAGGGGCATGGCTGTCTGTGCTGCTCCTTCTGCGAATGCATCCAAAGGCAGAACATCTGCCTTTGTCGGTAGCCTTCGTTTGTTGGCTCCCTGCAAAAAACTGAGTTTTCTTTGCTAATTTCAACGGCGAACGGCAGTCCTTCATGAATGACCGATTTATCCACAACGCTCTCTGAGCACCACAGACTGCATGTGCAGCAGTTGTTTGTGCGGCATCAGCAGGCGGTGCTGAGCTATGTGCTCTCGATCGAGCCGAATCTGGCGGATGCGCAGGACATTGTGCAGGAGGTCTTTCTCACCGTTAGCAAGAAGGCGGCGACGTGGACATCGGGCACGCATTTTTTACCATGGGTCTGCACCGTGGCGCGCTATGAAACGCTGACCTTCCAGCGCAATCGTGCCCGGCGTGTCGCCCGGTTGGATGAGGATGTGATCGAGCTCCTCCATGCAGACGGCACCATGGATGAGCAGGACTTTCAGAGAAAGACCACCGCGCTCCAGGCCTGTCTCGGTCATCTGGCACCCCGCGCTCGTGAGATGATGCATCTGCGCTATCACGCCGCCCAGATGCCGGAGCAAATCGCCTCGAAAGTGGGCTGGACGGTGAACGCCGTCCGCGTCGCTCTCACCCGTGCCCGAGAGCTCTTGCGCAGCTGCATGGAGCAACAACTCGCCCTCCACCACTCCCCATGAGCCTAGCTTATCTCCAAGACCTTATCGATGCCTGGCGCGATGGTAGTTTAAATGCCGAGCAAGCCATCGAACTCAACGCCATGCTCCGCGAGTCCGAGTCCGCGCGTGAACTCTTCCGTCGCGAATCCGAGATGCACGGCCTGCTGCACGCAGCTGTTACCGCGTCGATGGTGGAAGCTTCGGCGGAGCATCGCGCGCCTTTAGATTCCGTTTCGGCAAAAAACACGCCACGCTGGTATGCCTGGCGTCCACTCACAGCGGCTGCGGTGGGCATTGTGATTGGCATGTTTTGCACGTCGATGGTGTTCGGATTGGTGGCGCAGCGGACGGCGGTGAAGAAGATACCGCTGCTTGTTTTCGATGCGGGTTTGGAGAACGCGGCACAAACACTCAAAGATGGGCTGCCAGATCGGGTGGGGCAGTGGGGCATGGATGAAGCCAGCGTGGTCGCAGCAGAGGGGCGCGTGCTGCCTTTGAAGGGTGAACGCATGATGCGGCTGGAGCCGATTCCGCAGGAGAAGCCGGTGAAGAACCATACCTCGCGGGCTTATCAGATGCTCGATCTACGCTCGCAGCCTTTGGCCATGATGAATGGTGAGGTGGAAGCGGAGGTCACGGCTTCGTTCTGCGCCATGAACAGTGCTCTGAGCTCGCGTTACCTCATCCGTGCCATCGCGCTGGATGAAGCGTCGGAAACGGCAACGAAGAACTTCTGGTCGAAAGTGGAGAGTGATGGCGTGGTGTCTGAATCACAGCGTTTCGACACCCTACCTGGCGATTCAGGCTGGCACACCTTTTCCATGAAGCTGCGGTTGCCGCCGGGATCGAAG
>CAXNNN010000085.1:0-10229 GCA_964203095.1 Verrucomicrobiaceae bacterium
GACCAGTGCTGGAGGCGCTTGTCGCTGCGCGCGGCTTTGTCAGTGGCGTTTTCGGGCCACTTGGCACCGGAGTCGATCCAGCTCTTCAAAAGAGCGATCTCTTCGGTTTTCAGGCCATCGCCTTTCGGCGGCATTTTCTCATCGTCGTCAGTGCTCGTGATGCGCTGGAACAGCGGCGAGGCATCTGCTTTGCCCGTGAGGATCGCCGGCCCGTCGTGACCGCCTTTGAAGGCGTGGACTTTGGCATCGAGACGGAGTTCGCCCCTCTGCTTCTTTTCGCCGTGGCACTCGATGCAGTGCTTTTGCAAAAGAGGACGGATGTCGCGGTCGAAGTCGCCGCCGAGGAGTGCAATGGGAATGCAAAGCAGAGTGATGAGGTGTTTCATCAGTAAGGTTTATTGGCTTCAAAAAAGGCGAGAATCTCGTTCGCACGCTGCATGAGGTGGAGGGCTTGATGGCTGTCTATCAAGTCGTCGCCAGACGCCCACTAATTTTGCCAAAAAAGCTTTCAGATGAAGAAGACCTCCACCCTCAGTGTTTTTGTCTGCATCAGTTTGGCAGCGACTTGGTGCGTGCAACCCCGCCTGAGAATGCGATGCATGGGCATTCCAATGAAATCTCTGTTTTGCTTTTCCTATTCACTCTGTCGCTTCCCGCCGCTGAGTTCAAAACCACCAACACCGGCATCGAGATCGCGGTGGGCAGTTTGGGAAGCTTTACGCTGACTTACCCGGAGTTTGAGCCGCCGCATAAGATCATCGAGGTGAAGGCGGTTTCCGCGAGCGCGATGCTGGGTTATGAAAGCGGGGCCGACTGTGTGGTTTCGGCGGCGAAGGATGAGATCGGAATCGTATTCGGCAAGCTGCCCAGTGATGTGAAATCTTGGAAGATGACGACGCTGATCGACATCAGCTTCGTAAAAGGCGGCTCGTGGCAGACGTTTTTGTTAAAAAGTGCCCAGGGGCAGAGTTTGAGCGTCACAACGAGGTCTGGGACCCGTTTGATGCGACCACGATGGCAAAGATCGTGAAAAACATCGCCTGTGAAGTGCCGACGCGGGCGAATGACCTGCTGCTGATCGGCTGGTTCATCGCGAACGAGCCTTGCTACGATGAACTATCGCGTGTGATTCCATCGCTCGATGGCAAGCATGCGTGCAAGCGCGAGCTGGTGGCCGCTTTGAAGGCGAAATACAGCACGGTGGAGGCTTTCAACACCGCGTGGCAGGCAAAGGCGGCCTCGTTGGATGAACTCATCGGCTCCGGGCTCGCGGTGACGACGGATGCAGCGAAGGTAGACGTGAAGGCGTTTGTCGGCGTGTTCCTCGAAACCTACCTCACACAGATCGAGAAAGTGTTTCGCCAGCATGACGGGAATCATCTGCTCATCGGGAGCCGCCTTCAGCCGATCACGATCGAGAACGAGCAAGTCTGCCGCAGCATGGGCCAGCATGTCGATGTGGTGAGCTACAACTACTACACCTTCGGCGTCGATACGGCAGCACTGAAGCGCTACCCCGAGTGGACGGGCGGCAAGCCGATGATGCATAGCGAGTTCTTCTGGGCCTCGCCAAGGACAGCGGCCTCATCGGCGGTCGCGAGGTCAGTTCGCAGCAGGAGCGCGGGCTAGCGTATCGGAACTACGTCGAGCAAAGCACCGCGCTGGGCTTCGTCATCGGCATCGAGTGGTTCACGCTCGTCGATCAGGCGACGACGTGGCGCTGGTTCAGCCAATACAACGGTGAAAGTTACAACACCGGCCTCCTCAGCGTGGCGGATCGCCCTTGGAAAGACATGCTGCCCGAGGTGATGAAGACAAACAACACGATCTAAGACCTGCTAATGGGCATGCGGGCACCGTTTGCCTGGGATGATGCGCGGTTCCGGGTGGAGTGATGCGCTTGATGGACCGCGCGGATTTTCTTCCACGTAGGCCGCCAACTCCCACCCAAGACCCGCATCAATGTTGAGGAGCCATGCACGGAGATGAGGAGGGGAGATTCATTGCAGCGGCACGCTCCACAGGTTGCCGCCGGAGGTGACAAACAGCGTCCTGCCATCGGCTCCGCCAAAGGCGCAGTTGCAGCACTCGTCGGGCGAGGTGGGAATGAAAGCGAGCAGCTTGCCCCAAGGGGAGAGAATGTAACAGCCAGCTTTGAAGCGAGTGGTTTCATACTCGGTCGGCTTGTTGGTGCCCGCCGCCACGTAGAGCCGACCTGCGCGGTCCATTTTCATACCGTCTGGGCCGCGGCCATCCTTCCAATCGAAGATGACTTTCATGGAGCCAAGCTTCACCTCGCCTTGGTTGTCGAGTGAATAGCGCAGCAGGCGACGCGAGCCGCCATGGGTGTTGTTGTTATTGTCTGCGATGTAAAGATAACGGTCATCGGGCGAGATGAGAATGCCGTTGGGCCGCTCTGCACCATCGCAGTAAATGCGGGTCACGTTGGGAATGTCATGCGCCGCCGTGGTGACAAGCGTTTTGGACGAGTATGCCGGGCGGTTGATGCGGTAGACGCCTTCGACATAGGCGACCTTGGAGCCGAACAGGGAAGCCGAGACCAACGAATCCATGGGGGTTTCCCAAATCTCCAGGTTGTCGCGTGGGCCGTAGCGTGGGTCGGTGAAGTAAACGCGGCCCTTGGAGTCCGCGCACAGATCGTTGGGCGAGTTGAAGCGCAATCCACGGTAGCGATCCGCCAGCACCGTGATCGAGCCATCATGCTCCGTGCGTGTGACCCGGCGATCCTTTGACTCGCACGCGACGAGAAGTCCTTGGTGGTCGAATAGCAAGCCATTGGAGGCGTTGTGCCGGAAGACGCGGGTCTTACCATCGGGCCCCAGACGGTTGATGTGCTTTCCATCGGTGAAGTAGAGCGAACCGTTTTTCCAAGCCGGGCCTTCCACCGCGCCGATGGAGCCATGGTTGGTCGCCATCGCTTGGGGCGGGAGCGGTGAAGTCGTGGATGTGCAGGAGCCCAGTGCGAGCGTGAGCAGAAGGAGGAAGCGTTTCATCGGGAATAGCAGAACGTGCGGCATCAGTTCAAACTCGCATCCAGGCTGAGTGCAAAAATTGAATAATCCATTTTGACACGTGCGGTTGCTTATCTACATGGCAAGCAGTGTGTATGCCGGCGAAGGCCGCCACCTGCAACCGCATCAAGAGCCCTGCCGAGACCTGGCAGCGGCTGGTAGGCGCGATGTTCCGTTCACTTTGATGCAGGGCTCCATGCTGATCGGCAAGACTTGCCAGCGGCCTGAGATGAGTCGTCTGAACCTGAGGCTTGCCCGCGCGTCTGCGGATGGCTTGTTAGGCCGCTGACCTCTACGTTTTCTCTTTCCTCTACGAACACCTCAACCACCAGCCCACCACTACCCTCCCATGATCAAAAAGATACTGCTCGGCCTAGTCGTCATCATCGCCGCCATCTGTGGCATCGCTTCCTTCCAATCAGATGAGATGAATGTCTCACGCTCCGCCACCATCAGCGCACCACCAGAAGCGGTGTTCAAAGTGGTCAATGATTTCCGCCAATGGGATGCCTGGTCACCCTGGTCGAAGCTGGACCCAAACATGAAAAATCGTGGCAAGGCCCATCCGAAGGTGTGGGCGCGATCTATCGCTGGAGCGGCAATGACCAGGTGGGTGAGGGGAGCATGACCCTTCTGGAAAGTAAGCCTAGCGAGAAAGTGAGTATCAAGCTGGAGTTCGCTCGTCCCTTCGCAGGCCTGAGCGATGTGCAGTTTACCTTTCTCCCCGCGGGTGCTGGAACGAAAGTCACCTGGTCCATGCAGAGCAAGAATGCCTTCATGGCGAAAGTCATCGGTCTGTTCGTCGACTTTGAGGAGATGTGTGGTGATTCTTTCACCGAGGGGCTGGCCAGTCTGGAGAAGTTGGTTACCGTTTCACCGAAGCCTTGACCTTTGCCTTGTTGGCACGTCTGCTCTTAGTCCCGAACTTAGCCTTCCACCCACCTGCAGCATGTGACCATGATTCTCCGCTGGCTTCGGCGCGTGGGCTTGATTGCTCTGCTACTGGGCGGCTGTCTCTACTGGGCCAGCTGCACGACCGCGCCGATCCTTGATGCCGGGGTGACCAAAGAAGTGCGGCGGCTGTCGCTGGCAGGCCGCGTGGTATCGGTGACCTTGTATCAGCCGTCGAACCGTTCCGAGGCACCGCTGGTGGTCGTGGCTCATGGCTTCATGCGCAGCAAGCGCTACATGGCAGGCTGGGGAGCGGACTTGGCGGCGAAGGGGTTCCTCGTGGCGGTGCCCACCCAGCCAGCTTTTGTGAATTATGAAGTCAATGGGCAAGCATTGGCAGAGCTGGTGCAGCAACTGAGGCAGAACCGCCGCGTGGCCTTGATGGGCTTCTCGATGGGAGGTCTAACGACCTTGCTCGCGACACAACACACAACCGTCGATGCTTGGGTGGGCCTCGATCCTGTCGATATGAATGGCAGGGGTGTGAAAGCGGCCGCTGCCATGCAGGTGCCGTGTGCCGTCCTGCGCGCTGAGCCTGAGGCTTGGAACATGCAGGGCAATGCCCGCAGCTTTTTGAAGTCATTCCGCAGCCCACTCGTCGCTATCAAGGTGCGCGGTGCGACGCATCTTGATGCGGAATCGCCCACAGATCTGCTCGGGCAGCTAGCCAGCGGCTTCGTCAATGCCGAACGCCAATCCTTGTTCAAGCGCTACGCCATCGCCTTTCTCCAAGCGACTCTGATGCACGACGAAGATGCGCGCCAGCTCTTGCTCAAGGCTGGCCAGGACCCAGGCCTTGCTGAGGTCGTCACCGCAGCCTTGGCAGAGGTCCGGTGAAAAATCGCAGCAAGCCTTTGCAGTCCAGTCATGGGCGGGTTGAATCACGCGCATGACTGACTACATTCCACCGCACGTCCTGGACCAGCCTGCACCGCGCTTCGACATCGAGAGCGTGCAGACTCCGGCCTATGTGGTGGACCTCGGCTTGCTGAAGCAGAACCTGGAAAAGCTGGCGATGGTGCAGCGTGAGGCAGGCTGCAAAGTGCTGCTGGCGCAGAAGGGCTTCTCCATGTGGAGCACCTATCCGCTACTGCGCCAATACCTCAGCGGTTGCTGCGCAAGCGGTCTGCACGAGGCCTTGTTGGCGCATGAAGAATTCGGCAAAGAAGTGCATGTCTATGCGCCCTTTTTCACGGAGTCGGAGATGCAGCAGATCATTCCCATCGCGTGCCATCTCAGCTTCAACTCGCTCGCGCAATGGCGCAAATGGCGGCCCATGATCGAGGCTGCGCGTGCAGCGGGTCACGCACCAAGCCCCGGCATTCGCGTGAACCCAGAGCATTCGGAAGTGGAGGTCGCCTTGTATGACCCATGCTCGCCAGGCTGCCGTCTCGGCATTCGCGCTCAGAGTCTGGAAAGCGAAGATCTGGACGGCATTGAAGGGCTGCATTTCCACGCCCTTTGCGAGCAGGACAGCGATGTGCTGGAGCGCACACTGGCAGCCGTGGAGAAACGTTTTCCGAAACTGCTCGAACAAGTGCAGTGGGTGAACATGGGCGGTGGCCATCACATCACGCGCAAGGACTACGACGTGGAGCGCCTGATCAGCGTGGTGCGCAGCTTCAAGGAGCGCTGGGGCAAGGACGTGTATTTGGAACCCGGCGAGGCTGTGGCCTTGAACACAGGTTATCTCATAGCGAGCGTAATGGACATCGTGCCCAGCGAGGTGCCCACCGCCATCCTCGATATCTCCGCCACCGCGCACATGCCAGACACGCTGGAGATGCCGTATCGCCCTCACATCATCGGGGCGGGCTTCCCAGGCGAGCAAGCGCACACGTTTCGTCTCGGTGGCCCGACCTGCTTGGCGGGCGATGTGGTGAATGACTACTCGTTCCCTGAGCCGATGCAGATCGGTCAAAAGCTCGTATTCACTGACCAAGCACACTACACGATGGTGAAGACCACGACCTTCAACGGCGTGCCGCATCCCGACATCGTCACGTATGATCCTGAGACGGATGACCTGAAGATCGTGCGCCGGTTTGGGTATGAGGACTTCAAGCGCAAGCTGTCGTAAAAAGCTTATGCTTTAGAACTGGTTTTCAGCGATATAAAAAGCGCTGAAAGCCTTATGGATTAAGCCTTGAAGCTTGATTTTTGACTCTCGAATGCTAATCTCTAAGACTATGGAGACGAGTGAAAAAGACATCGAAGATGATGACTCCGAGGGCCTCACGGATGAAGAGTATGCCGAGATGGGCTGGAGTGCTGAACAAGTGGCTGAGGAGAGAGCGGAAAGGAAGCGGCAGAGAGAAGCCACAGAGCGGGAAATGACGAAGGCATACGGGCCTCCCAAGGTGCGGGAACGCAAGAACAAGAGATATGTCGCCGCTCTTGTGAGGGAGTATTCAGAGCCGTTCATCCGTCGTTTACTTGTCGAGCTTAACAAGCTGGATACTAAGCGCGAACCCAACAGTTACATGCGCCCCCTGAATGGCATCAACCTCAAGAAAACGCCGTTGCACGAGATCATTCGTCCGTATAAATTCTTTGCTTACAATCTCGACATCGAGAAGCAGCCCGATGGCATTCTGAAAGCGCGGGGCGGGCGGGCGTATGGCCACTGTGGCAGTGGCAGCACGGTGGAGGTCAAGCGCTGGGGTAAGGGCTTTCGTGTGGTTGAGCGTTCCTTTTGGTGTGCTTAGCCCAAAACCTGTGTGAGACGGAGGAGAAGGCAGCGTTAGCACTGCTAACCTGCTCTCCTGCCATGAAATGCCTTCCTCTACTGCTTGTTCTCGCCCCACTCATGAGCTTGCTCCATGCCGAAACGGTCAAGCGCCCGAACGTCATCTTCATCCTGACAGACGACCAGGGCTGGGGCGATGCGCGCTTCGCCGGGCATCCGTATGTGAAGACGCCGCATCTGGACAAGTTCGCCAGCCAGGGCACCTGGCTGCGGCAGTTTTACGTGGCGGCCACGGTGTGCTCACCTAGCCGCACCACCTTCATGACCGGGCACTCTCCAGCACGGCATCTGATTCATGGCCACTTGTCGAGCGACACTGACAACGCAGCGCGCTCGATGCCGAACTGGCTGGATGCAAAGGTCACCACACTGCCCGATTTGCTGAAGACAGCGGGCTATGCCACGGGGCACTTCGGCAAGTGGCACCTGGGCGCGAGCCAGGATTCGCCACCGCCGGAGGACTATGGTTTCGATGTGTCGAAGACGGTGAACTCGAACGGTCCCTCGCTCGGCGATGAAGGCAAAGAGCCTTACTTCCGGGCGAAGTCCACGCGGCTGATCGTGGATGAAACGATTGCCTTCATCATAGCCAACAAGGACAAGCCCTTCTACGCGAATGTCTGGACGTTGCTGCCCCACGCGAAGCTGAACCCGACGCCGGAGCAGTTGGCGGAGTATGAATCGCTGGCACCCAAGGCCGATGATCCTGCTTTCAGTCCTTGGATGCAGAAGTATCTGGGCAAGGCGAAGGACTTGAAGAGCCAGATGCAGGTCTTCTGTGCCTCGCTCACCGATCTCGATACGCAGATGGGTCGCTTGTTTGCTGCGCTGGAGGAACTGAAGCTCGCAGACGACACGATCATCTTTTACACGAGCGACAACGGCCCGGAGGACTATCGGATTGGCAATGCTTCCAATGCCGGTGTGGGCAATACGAGCACACTTCGTGCGCGCAAACGCAGCATGTATGAGGGCGGCATTCGGCCACTGGGGCTTGTGCGCTGGCCGGGGCATGTGCCTGCGGGTCGTCGCGATGAAACAAGTGTGACCAGTGCAACGGACTTCCTGCCCACGATCTGTAAGCTAGCGGGTGTGGCGGTGCCAGGGAATGTGCAGCCGGATGGTGAGGATGTGAGTGACATTTGGCTCGGTGCTTCACGCCCACGCAAGACATCGTTGCACTGGGAGTGGTTGTTCAATGTGCAAGGGCCGGACGACGGCTATGTGCCGCCGATGCTCGCGATGCGTGAGGGCGACTGGAAGCTCTTCACCAGCCACACGGGTGACAAGGCCGAGCTTTACAACATTCCCCAGGATCCGGGCGAAGCGCACGATGTCGCCAAGGAGCATCCTGAGATTGTTCAGGCGCTGACGCAGAAAGCCCTCGGCTGGGTCAAGACACTGCCACCCAGCGCTGCTCGCGATCAAGTCATCAAGACCGGCCTGCCATTGGAAAAGGCGCGCGTGCCGCAAGGTAAGGCCAAAGCCAAGGCCGCAACCGCCAAGCCTGGCACAGACCGCAAGACCATCTTCAAGCAGAAGGACATGGATAAGGACGGCGTGCTAACGCAGGCGGAATACCTGAACAAGTTCCCTGATCAAGCCGAAGGCAAGCGCCGCTTTCCAACCTTCGACACCGACGGCAATGGCACCCTGACCGAGATGGAGTTTGTGAAGTCGGGGAAGAAATAGCGTCCTACACTCCGACCGGCTTCTCTACCATCAGCGCGGGCAGGTCGATCAGCACATTGCCGCTGCGCATCAAGGTCTCGCCGACGAGCAAGGCATCCGCACCACAGGCCGCGACGCGCTGCGCGTCTTCGACGGTTTTGATGCCGCTTTCGCTGACGAGGATGATGTCATCCGGCACGTCTTCAGCGAGGGCTTCAGTGGTCGCGAGATCGACGGTGAAGGACTTCAAGTTGCGGTTGTTCACGCCGATGATGCGAGCGTCGGTGTCCAGTGCGCGTTCCAGTTCGGGCAGGTCGTGCACTTCCATCAAAACCTCGAGCTGGTAGGCGTGCGCGGTGTCGAGCAAGCGCACGAGCGTGGCTTGATCCAGCGCGGCGACGATGAGCAGGATAGCATCGGCACCCGCGACGATGGCTTCAAAGATCTGCGCCTCGTGCACGATGAAGTCCTTGCGCAGCACCGGGATGTCCAACTGCTGCCGGATGGTGGTCATGTATTCCAGGCGGCCCTGGAAATACTTCTCGTCGGTCAGCACGCTGATGCCGCTGGCTCCGGCCTTCTCATATGTGCGGGCGATGGTCAGATAGTCGAACTCGGCATTGATCACGCCAGCGGATGGGGAGGCCTTTTTCACCTCGGCAATCATGCCCAAGCGCCCGGGGTCACTGGTCAGATGACGAGCGAGCGAGCGGAAGTCATTGCGAGTGCTGGCAGCAGCTTGCAGCTTCTCCATCCGTGGTAGCAGCTTTTGCACTTCCAGGTGCTTGTAGGCGATGATTTCTTCCAGCTTGTTCATTTGGCGAAGTGTCGAGTCCGATTACGTTTCATGTGCCATCCTTGAACCGGAATCCCTGAACCTGAAACCTGAAATTTGCATGACCGACTGGAATCAATGCTACGCCGAAAGCCTCACACCCTGGGACAAGGGCCAGCCTTCTCCACCACTGGTGCAATATCTCACTGAGCATCCGTTGAAAGGTCGGGTGCTGCAGCCAGGCTGTGGCGTGGGGCATGATGTGGCGTGGCTGGACGCGCAGGGTCTGCAAGTGACAGGGCTGGATCTATCGCCGCTGGCGATTGAGCGCGCACAGAAGGCACACCCTGAAGTGCCTGAGAATGCCTGGCTGCCAGGCGATCTCTTTGATCTGCCCCAGACCCATGCCGGGGCCTTTGACGCGGTGGTGGAGCACACCTGCCTGTGCGCGATGCCACCTGCTCTGCGCACTCGCTATCGCGATGCGGTTCATGCTTTGCTCAAGCCCGGTGGTCTGCTCGTTGGTGTGTGGTTCATCAACCCTGACATGGACCCCGGCGAGGAAGGCCCACCCTTTGGCATCGCTTTGGTGGAGCTGGATGCGCTGTTCGATGAAGGCTTCAACGTGGAAGAGGACTACACGCCGGATGTTGCCTTTGACGGACGTCTGGGGCGCGAGCGAATTCGCGTGCTGCGGAAGGTTTAGTTACACCGCCTTCTTCAGCTTCTTGTCAGCTGGTGCCTTGACTTCGACAGGTGCAGTGATGGTGGCGGGGCCGTCGCCATTGAGACCGAGGAACTTGCGGGCCTTGTCGGTATCGTTATCGAAGTGGCGGGTCGCCAGCTTGAGCAGTTCCTTGGTCATCCAGGGAATCAGCTCGACGTCGGGCGAATTCACGGCCACGTGCATGAGCGTGGTCAAGGCGTCACGCATGCGCGTGATATTGCCCACCGCACCACCGAAACGGCTGCCGCTGGAGCCAAGCGGGATGTCGCTTGGCAGTAGCACGTCGGTGTTCGAGAGGGCGCAGGCGCGTTGCAGCGTGTTTTC
>CAXNNN010000086.1:0-10142 GCA_964203095.1 Verrucomicrobiaceae bacterium
GGGCCGCCATTCTCACGAAGGGCGGCATCGCGACAACAACCTTGATCAGCCTTTACTTGCCCGCAGGCTCGCCACCCTTTTCCGCAGGCAGCGACTTGCCCTTCAGCCAGACGTATTCCTTCCGCGCGCCTTCGTAGAGGCGGACGTTCGGATAGCCAGCGACGTGCTTCAAATAGAAGAGCAGCAGGCTGCCTTCACGCGAAGTGCCGCAGTAGGCGATGAGGTTCTTGTCCTTGGTGATGCCTGCCTTCTCCAGCTCGGCCTTGGTCTCGGAGAAGGGCTTGAACTTGTGGGTGTTGTCCTTCGCGACCAAGCGGGCCCAATGGAAGCTGATCGCACCGGGGATGTGCCCCTTGCGCAGCCACACATCGTCGTCGCCTTGGAACTCATTCAGCGGACGAGCATCCACCAGCACGTTTCCGGGCTTACCGGCAAAGGCTTGCACGTCATCGACGTTGGCGGCGATGCCAGGATTGCCTTCGGCAGGCAAAGAACCCACCGGATTGCCGAAGTAGTCGCGAGCGGGCTCGAAGCCCTGCTTCTTCCACTCGGCGATGCCGCCATCGACGATCTTGATGTTCTGGATACCGAACTTCTCCAGCACATAGACCACCATCGTGGTGCTGAGGATTTCATCATTGGGCAGTTCGGCACCCGTGGCATAGACGAGGTGCAGACGATTTTTGTCCGCTCCTGCGCGAATGAGCAGCGCCTTGGTCAGATCGTCGGGCAAATACTGCACGGGCACGGCTTCGGCAGTGCCGCGCAGCGTGTCGAAGTTGATGTGGTGCGCCGTGGGCAGATGGCCGCGGAAGTAGTCTTTGTAACCCCCACGCGTGTCGAGCACGATGGGGCGCTTTGAGGCATCGGGGTTTTCAATGAGGGCCTTGGCATCGGCGACGGAGATGAGTCCGACATCGGCGTGAGCCGTGAACGTGGCGGCAATAAGGGCCGCGAGGATAGGTGTTGTTTTCATCGTGAAGAGTCAGGCAAGTTGTTTGCTGATTTGATAAGTGATCGCGCCCAGCAGCGCGGCGCAGGGCAGCGTGATGACCCACGACAGCAGCACCGGAATCGCCGTGCTCCAGCGAGCCTTCCGCGTGGTGATGCCGATGCCCAGCAGCGCACCGACAGACACGTGCGTGGTGCTCACGGGCAGGGCATAGACGCTGGCCGTGGTGACCAGCAGTGAGGTCGCGAGGTTCGCGCAGAAACCCTCGCCGGGGTTCATGCCCGTGATCTTGTGTGCCAAGGTTTCCGCCACGCGTCGCGCACTGATCCAGCCTCCGATAGCCATCGCGATGCCGATCAGAATCATGCCCGTGGAGCCACTCAGCGGACCGGCCAACAAGAGCAGCGCCGCCATCTTTGGCGTGTCGTTCAGGCAGCGAGAGAAACCCGTGGCACCAGCACTCAGGAAGTGCAGTGCATCGAGCGTGCGAGTGCGATGATCGGGCGCTAGCTTCAACAAGCGCAGCACCAGATAAAGCGCCGCGCTCACCGCAATCGCCAGCACTGGGCTGAGCAGCAGGGGTCGTGCAAAGCCTTCCCACAGCTTGCTGAAATCCATGCCCTCCGCGTGGGCCGTGAGGCCGGTGCCCACCAGCGCGCCGGTCAGCGCATGAGTCGTGCTGACGGGAAAGCCAAGCCAGGAGGCGAGAATCACCGTTCCTGCCGCCCCCAGCGCGACCGCTAGCACGAACGACGGCTGCGAGATCAAGGCATCGGGCACCAGTCCTTTGCCCGAGAACTTCTTCACCATCTCGCCCGCCAGCAGCATGGCCGTCAGCGACCCAGCGAATCCCGTATCCACGGCCCAGGCCAAGGTCACCCGATAGCTCGCCGTGCCACTGCCGAACAGAGAGGCCACGCCCTTGAACGTCGCATTCGCACCCGTCGCATAGGCAACGAGCAGGGCGGCAAGGGTGAGCAGAATAACAAACATGGCGGCATACAACGAAGTATATATGCGCAGTCATGCAAATAAAAACAGAGAGAACCCTGATGGTCCCGCCTTTGACACCCCGCCCGCCCTTCCGATAATGAAAGCACATGTGCGGCATCTACGGTTTTGCAGGATTCAAAGAGAACGGTCTTCTCGACCGCATGGGACGCGTGATCAGGCATCGTGGTCCCGATGGCACGGGGGGCTATGAAGCCCCTGATGGCGCTCCCTTCAGCATGGGCATGCAGCGGCTGTCGATCATCGACCTGGAAGGCGGCTGGCAGCCCGTGTTCAATGAGGACCAAACCATCGCCGTCTGCTACAACGGCGAGACCTACAACTACGTGGAGCTGCGCGAGGAACTGGAAGCCAAGGGGCATCAGTTCAAGACGCACAGCGACACCGAGTGCCTCGTCCACGGCTTTGAAGAATGGGGCATCGACGGCCTGCTCAAGCGCATGAACGGCATGGCCGCCTTCTGCATTTACGATGTGCGGAGGCAGGAGTTCTACATCGGGCGCGACCGCTGCGGGCAGAAGCCGCTTTATTATCATCATGCGAACGGGCGCTTCCTCTTCGGCAGCGAGGCCAAGAGCATCCTGCAAAGCCAGCACTACACCGCCGCGCCGAACTTGGCGGCCATCGATCCGTATCTGACCCTGCGCAACGTGCCGGAGCCGCAGACGATGTTTGAAGGCATCTCCATCCTGCAAGTCGCGCATTACCTGCACTACAAGCTGCGCGACAACACGCTCTCGATTCATCGCTACTGGGAGGTGCCGCTGCTGGATGCCCGCACCGCGACCTACAAGAGTGATGACGAGTATTTCGAGGAACTCGAAGCGCTCTGGCATGACTGCGTGAAGCTCTGCATGAGAAGCGACGTGCCCGTGGGCGCGTATCTCAGCGCGGGCGTGGATTCATCACTGACGGTGGCGGCGATGACGAAGTTCTCCTCGAACATCAACACTTACTCCGTGGGCTTCGACTCGCCGGTGGATGAAACGCCTGCCGCCCGCGAGACCGCCGCCTTCCTCGGCACCAAGCACCATGAGATCATCTGCCAGCCCGAGGACTTCGACTTGTTGCCCAAGATCGTCTGGCACATGGACCGACCTGTGGGCGATGCGCTGCTCATTGCCTTCTACAAACTGGCGCAAGGTGCGAGCAAGGACTTGAAGGTCGTGCTCGGCGGTGAAGGCGCGGATGAAGCGTTCGCTGGCTACTCGTTCCAGGGCGTCATCACCAAGGTCGAGAAGATGAAGCGCCTCATGCCCTTCGCACCTGTCTTGGGTTCACTCGCTTTTCAGTTCACGCCGCATGCGCTGCTGAACAAGTTCTTCACCTTCCCTGCCGACCTCGGCAGCCAGGGCAAGAAGCGCGTCATTGATTTCCTCCGCGGCTACAACGGACGCGACTTGAACCACAACTTCAACGCGCTGCGCACGCTCTGGAGCCAGGATGAGCGGCATGATGTCTATACCGATGCCTTCAAGGATCGCGCCAACACTGACTGGATGGCGAAGGAGAAAGACAAAGACAAGAACGGTCCCTTCTTGGATCGCCTCTTGAAGCTGCAATACGACGAGTGGTTGCAGGACTGGGCGCTCATCCGTCAGGACAAGAACACCATGGCACACAGCCTGGAGTATCGCCTGCCCTTCCTTGATCCACGCTTGATCGAGCTAGCCTTCCGAATGCCGGCGCATCTGAAGATCAACGGCAAGACCGACAAGTTCATCGAGCGCAAGCTGGCGGACAAAGTCTTTCCAGCCCACATCGCACGCCGCCAGAAGATCCCTTTCTATCTGCCCGTCGAATACTTCCTCGACAAACCGCAGTTCAAGCGACTCGTCGCCGACACGCTCAACGAAACCGCCGTCAAGAAACGCGGCTACTTCGAGCCCAAGAGAGTGGCCGCCTTGATCGACAACATGTATCGCACCCGCGAGTTCGTCTTCTGCAAGCAGGTCGTTTCGTTGGTCATCCTTGAACTCTGGCACCAGGTGTTTATCGACAAAGCCTTCAGGTTCGAATGATCTGCACCGAGCAGACGTTGTCCCGAACATCTGTTTCGTCGCCCTTAGGACACTGAAGATCTGCCCTTGTGGCCCCTCTTTGGCTGGACACTCTGCAACGCTTCTCTGATCCGCACCGTTTATTTCATCATGATCTTCGCCCTCGGCTCCCGCATTCTCACCACTGTCGATCCTCTCTGTCTGGCGAAGGTCGCATGGAACTTCGGCTTCAAAGGCGGGCGCTCGGTGCTGCTGTTTCAGAAGCGGATGAAGCAGGGCATCTACTTCCCACCCTTCCTCTACATTTCGATCCTGAACTCTTGCAACCTGCGCTGCCAGGGCTGCTGGGTCGACGTGGAGGCCCCGCGCAATGCGATTGATCTGGACACACTGAACCGCACGATCAACAACGCCCGGGAGCATGGGAACTCGTTCTTCGGCCTCCTCGGTGGCGAGCCGTTCATGCACCCGGAGCTGCTCGATCTGCTGGCCCAGCACCCGGACTGCTACTTCCAGATCTTCACCAACGGCCAGTTCATCACTGAGAAGGTGGCGAAATCTCTGCGTCAGCTCGGCAATGCCACGCCCCTTGTCAGTGTGGAAGGCACGGGCACGGTGAGCGATGAACGCCGGGGCAAGAAGGATGTGCTGAACAAGACCCTGCGTGGCCTTCAGAATTGTCTCGATCAAAAGCTGCTCACCGGCGTGGCGACCTCACTTTGTCAGACGAACATTGACGACTTGCTCAGCGTGTCGTGGTTGCAGAAGCTCATCGACATGGGCGTGCACTACACGTGGTATCATACGTATCGCCCGGTCGGCCCAAAGATCAGCGCGGAGCTTGCCTTGCGCCCAGAGCAGATCACGCAGGTGCGCGAGTTCGTGACCAGCCAGCGCGCGAAGATGCCCATCGCGATTGTCGATGCCTACTACGATCACAACGGCCAGGCGCTCTGCCCCATGGCCACCGGCATCAGCCATCACATCGCACCCACGGGAGCGATTGAGCCCTGCCCGATCATTCAGTTCGCCACCGAGAACATCAAGGATGAGCGCGGCGTGTATGAGACGTTCACGAACAGCGCGTTCCTGAAGGACTTCCGCGAAACAGCGGCCAAGCACACGCGCGGCTGCATCGTGCTGGAGAGACCTGACTTGGTGAAATCACTGGCGATCAAGCACGGGGCGAAAGACACCACCATGCGCCAGACCGCGATTGCGGAACTCGACAGCATGACGCCACGGACCAGCCAATGGGTGCCACAGGAGGAAATCCCCGAGAAGCACTGGATGTATAAGGTCGCGAAGCGCTTCTTCTACCATGACTTCGGCGTTTACGAAGGTATGAAAAAGGACTGAGCGATCACTCACTCGGCTTCTCGTAAAGGTCGGTTACATCGGCCGCCGCTAGCTCCACGAAGTAGCTCGCCATCTTCTCGGTGATGATCTTCAGGAAGGTCTCGCCCTTGTCCGCCGTGCTCTCGTGCGGATTGCCCACGCCTGTGTCCACCGTGGCCTGCGACCAAGCGCGCGGAGCCCAGGCCCACTTGTCGCGAATGGCCTTGAGCTTCGATGGATTCTCATGGCCATCGCCCCACTCCTCGCGCGGCAGCACCAGTTCGGGATGCAGGTGCAGGATCATGCTCGTCTCCCGCTCATCAGCATGATCGCCGCCATGCGTGAAGATGCTCCTGCCGCTGTCCACGTGAAACCAGGACACCGTGCTCAGGAAGATGCGCGGATGCTTCGCCTGCAACTCGCGCAGCATCTGTTTGAAGTCATTGCCGCCGTGCCCGTTCATGATCACGAATTTCGGCACGCCCACGCCTTCCAGACAGCCGATGATGTCATCCAGCATGGCTCTCTGCGTGCTGGGATTCAGATTGATGCAGAACGGAATATCGAGCTGCCCGCACTGCACGCCGAAGGGCACATTCGGCAAGATACCCACCTTCGCCCCCTGCTCCCAGGCGATGCGACCAGCCTCGGCAGCGATGTGTTCATTCTGCAAGCTGTCCGTAGCGTAAGGCAGGTGGTAGTTGTGCGCCTCCGTCGCGCCCCAGGGAAGCACCGCGACTTCATAAGGATTGGCTTGGACGTGTTTCCAGTTGGTTTCGGCGATGAGGTAGGGGCGCATGATTTGAAAGTTGAGAAGTGAGATGTGGAGAGGTTAAGAAGTGAAGGCGGCGGTTAGCGATACTTTTCTACGTCTCAACATCTCTACCTCTCACTTCTCCAATTCCCCCCTCACGCTGCCAGCTTCCAGTTCGGATCCACCTCTTGTTCCAAAGGCGACCTCAATCCCGTTGCGAAACGCTGAACCGCCGCGAAGGCGACCATGCCCGCATTGTCCGTGCAGAGATGTGGCGCGGCGAAGATGGCCATCAGCCCCTCCGCCTCGCAGCGCTGGTAAAGCTTGGCTCTCAGGCGCTGATTGCAGCTCACACCGCCGCTCACCGCGATGAGCGGATGCCCGTGCTGCTTCGCGGCCAGAATGGCCTTGTCGATCAGCGGATCAATGACCGCCTCCTGCACGCTGGCGCAAAGATTGGCCAGGGTCTGCGGGTCTTGGGTGTTCAGCTTTGGCAACTCATAGAGCACGCTGGTCTTCAAGCCGCTGTAGCTGAAGTCGAGCGGGGCATCCGCAAACCGGCTGCGCGGAAAAGTGAATGCCATCGCGTCGCCATCGCGCCCCGTGCGCTCGATCTCAGGCCCGCCAGGATATGGCAGACCCAACATGCGTGCAGTCTTGTCCAGCGCCTCTCCCGCCGCGTCATCGCGTGTTCGACCCATGATCTCGTAGTCGCCCACGGCTCGAATGTTCACCAGCATCGTGTGCCCACCGCTAACGATCAGCCCAAGCGCTGGCTCGATGCCACCGCGCCCGATGAAGGGCGAGAGCAGGTGCGCCTCCATGTGATTCATGGCCAGGAACGGCTTCTTCTCTGCCACCGCCAGCGCCTTGGCCATGCTGGTGCCAATGAGCAGGCTGCTGACCAAGCCTGGCCCACAAGTCGCGGCAAAGGCGTCGATCTGCCCCAGCGTCACGCCCGCTTCGTTCAGCACGGCCTCGACCAGCGGCTTCATCTTGGTGACGTGATTGCGCGATGCCACCTCCGGCACCACGCCCCCGAACTCGCGATGAATGCTAATCTGCGAGAACAACCGGCTGCTCAGAATGCGACCGCCCAGCGTGCAGATGGCAGCAGCGGTTTCATCACAGGAGGTTTCGAGGGCAAGGATCATCGGAGATGATAATGACGAATCTCGAATGACCAATGACGAATCTCGAATGACCAATGACGAATCGCGCGCCCCAAGGTGCTTTATCACTCCCCCGGCACCTTCGGCGGGGCCATCAACGCGTCCAGCTTGACGGGTGCCGGGATGGGCCTCGGCTGCACCGGCGCTGCCTGGGCTGGAGTGTTAAATTCATTGAAGATCAGCACGCCCTTCAGCGCATCGACGGCGCGTTCGAGTTGGTGGTCGTCCAGATTGGCTTGCTCCAGCGCAGCGGCCTCGCCAGTGCCGTGGGTGCTGCGCCAGCGGGTGAGCTTCATTTCTTCGTCCGTGGTCAGGTTGGAGACGATGTTCGGGGTGACTCCGTGCTCGTGGATGGTGCGGTGGCTGGGCGTGTAATACTTGGCGGTGGTCAGACGCATGGCGCTGCCGTTTTTCATGGGCAGGATGGTCTGCACGCTACCTTTTCCGAAGGTGGTGGTGCCGACGACGATGGCACGCTTCAAGTCCTGCAGCACGGCGCTAACGATCTCGGCGGCACTGGCGCTGCCATGGTTAGCGAGCACGGCGACGGGATACGTGCGCGGGGGTTTGCCGTTGCGCTTCGGCGTGCGGTAGGGCGGGCTATCTTCGCTGGCTTTGCGGCCTTCTTGAGTAACGACGACGGTGCCTTCGGGCAGGAACTCGCCACACACGGCGACGGCGCTGTCGAGCAAGCCGCCCGGGTTGTTGCGCATGTCTAACACAAGAGCTTGCATCCCCTCCGCCTCTAGCTTGTCGAGGGCGATGCTCAGGTCCTTGGCGGTGGGTTGGGTGAACTCCGACACGCGCACGTAGCCGATCTTGGCATTCCCAGCGAGCTTCTCATGCACCAGCATGGCGTCATGCACGGAGCTTTCTTGGAGCAGCTCGCGGATCACGGTGAAGTCCAAAAACTGCTTGGTGCCTGGGCGGCGCACGGTGAGGCGGACGGACTCACCGACCTTGCCCTTGAGCAGCTTGATCGCCTCGGCCACGCCCACGGAATCGGTCAGCACGTCATTGATACGCACCAACTGGTCAGCGGAGAGCAGCCCGGCTTTGGCGGCTGGTCCGTCTTCGCGGACAGTGACGATGGTCAGCACGTTGTCGCGCAGGGCGATGGTGATGCCGACCCCTTCGGAGGTATCGGTCTGCTCGCGCTGCATGTCATCGAAGAGCTGCTTCCCCATGTATTCGCAATGTGGATCGAGGCGGCGCAACATGCCATCCAACGCGCCAGAGATCAGCTCTTCATACGTCACCTTGCCTTCATCCACGTAGTTCTCTCGGATCATCTCCATGGCCGTGGTGAGCAGTTGCAGTTGCTCATACGGATCATCCGCCGACTTTGATTTCAGCGGGGTTTGCGCATGCAGTGGCACCATCAGTGCAAAGGTGAGGCCCAGGGTGAAAATCCGCTTCATGGTGGCAATCATGCACGCGCGTCGCAACGATGCACGATGAAAAACGAGGCCGTGACGGCGCGGTGGTGGGCGCTGGGTTGACACCACCGCCAGGAAACCACACTCTGGGACACGTATCCGGCGTGTCTCCACGCGGCGCGACTCATGCCATGCGACGACTTTTCCTCTGCCCTCTGCTCGCCACGCTGGTGGTGTCTCCGCTTCACGCCCAGGACACTGCGTCCGCCTTCGCCAATTCGCTTGGGATGAAGTTCGCCCCGGTGCCCGGCACCACGGTGCTTTTTGCCGTGAACGAGACCCGTGTGTCGGATTACCAAGCGATGCTCAAAAGCGGCGACTACGAGTGGACCTTCAAACCTCACTTTGGGCAGGGCGATGATCATCCCGTGGTCGGGATCAACCTGCAAGACGCGCTGGCCTTCTGCAACTGGCTGACCCAGACCGAGCGCACGCAGGGCAAGATCAAGGCCAACCAAGGCTACCGTCTGCCGACCAACACGGAGTGGAATGCGGCGGCGGGACTGGGCTCGGACCGCAAGGAAAACGTGTCCACCGAGGACCGCCTGCAAGAGACGATCAAGTTCCCCTGGGGCACGCAATGGCCGCCGCCAGAGGGCGCGGCGAACCTGCAAGAAAAGGAGATCGAGGGCTACAAGGATGGCTTTCCTTTCACAGCCCCTGTCGGCAGCTTTAAGCCCACGGCGGAGGGTTTGCACGATGTCGGGGGGAATGTCTGGGAGTGGGCCTGGGATCGCGAGCTGCGCTCCACCCCCGTGGGCACGCTGCGTGGTGGCTCGTGGGCTTACTTCCGCCGTGAGGCCTTGGTCTCGGCGTATCGCTACGAGGTGCCGGTGGACATGCGCGCGCCGACCGTCGGCTTTCGCTGCGTGTTTGAGGACAAGCAACGCACCGCTGAACTCCTAGCCGCGGTCAGCGCTGCCGAAACCAAGGCCACCGAAGACAAGCGCGCCGAGCTGATGATGAAGAAGAGCGGCGACTCGCAGGCGGTGAAAGACTTGCTCAAAGCGACCGCAGCGGGAGGCAGCGCGACCTTGATCGACCCAGCCACGCTGAGCCCGGCGAAGGCTGGTGTGCCCTTCAAGAATCCCCTGGGCATGGAATTCCTGCCAGTGGAAGGCTTGCCCGTGCTCGTCGGCAAGACGGAGGTCACCATCGCGGCCATGGATGCCTGGCGTAAGGCCGCCGGCAAGAAGCCCGGCGAGCCCACACGCTTCAGCAGCACGACGAATCATCCAGCCGTCTCCATCGCGTGGGAGGATGCGACGGCCTTTGCCGCCTGGCTGACGGAGCAAGACGTGCAAAACAAGCTGCTGCCGGCCGGTGCAAGCTACCGTCTGCCAAAGGACAGCGAGTGGTCCATCGCTGCCGGGTTGAAGGCTGAACCGGGGGCCGACCCAGCTGCGAAGCACTTGCGCGACAAGACCGCCTACCCCTGGGGTCAGTGGCCGCCGAAGCCGCTGACCGTGAACCTGG
>CAXNNN010000087.1:0-9983 GCA_964203095.1 Verrucomicrobiaceae bacterium
ACTTGGCCCAATCACGGCTCAGCTATCCCTCGTGTTGCCTCAGATTGATCCGAGTTCCGACCTCGGCCAAACGCTCGACAATGTGCTTGCCGCTGTGCGCCGTGCGAAGTCCTTCACCTCGCAGGTCGTGAAGACGGCGAAAGGCAAGCACTCCACCAAGCAACCCACAGATGTCGGCGAGGTCATCCGCGACACCGTGAGGCTCGCCCAGGCGGGTTCCAATGTCGAAGTGCGCATGAAGATCGCCGATGATCTCAAGCGTGCGCTAGCTGACCCAATCAAGATCACGCAGGTGATGCAGAACTTGGTGCTCAACGGCATTCAAGCCATGCCCACGGGCGGCTTCATGGATGTCGAAGCTCGCAATATAGAGCTTCGTCTCGGCCAGGAACCGAACCTGCACCCAGGTCAGTATGTGGAGGTCGTCGTGCGCGATCGAGGGTGCGGCATCGCGCCAGAAAATCTGCGCCGCCTTTTCCAGGAAAGCTTCACCACCAAGGCTGATGGCAATGGCATTGGCCTCACCACCTGCAAGCGCTTCATCGACGAGCACCAGGGCACCATCGGTGTGGAGTCTATGCTGCGCATTGGCACAGAATTCCGCATTTACCTACCTTCAATGGACGCCCAGGAGGTGGCCGCCAGTCCTGCCCCAGCGAAGCCCAAGCCCAAAAGCATGACTCTGCGCTACGCCTCGGGCAAAGTGATGATCGTTGACGACGAGATCCACATTCGCCGTGTCGCGGCCTCAATCCTGAAGCGCTGCGGCTACGAAGTCTATGAGTGTGACAATGGCGAGACCGCAGTGAAGACCTACGAGCAGATGTCCCGCACTCAGCAACCGTTGGACGTGGTCTTGATGGACCTCACCTTGAAAGGCGGCATGGAAGGCCTGGAAGCATCCCACGCGATTTGGAGATTCGATCCTGGGGCTCGCATCATCGTCTCCAGCGGCAGCGTCACCGACGACGTGCAGCGCACCTTCCTGGATCAAGGCTTCTTCGCGATTCTGCCGAAGCCCTACGAAGCGGCGGAGCTAAGCGAAGCCGTTTACACAGCGGTCACAACGCAGGACATGCTGACGGCCGCTTGAAGGCAATCACGGCGCATTAACGGTAATGCGCACTCGCTTTCTTTCCCCGAGGCGGCTTGCATAAATCACATGGGCGCCCGGCTTGAGCAGCGCCGTCGCTTGTGAGCCGGTGCGCTGTATTTTGAGCGTGTCACATTGCCAAACGACCTCATCGCTTGGCACGGCTTGGAGCACGAACTGCTGCACCTTGGGCAAGTCGGGATCGAGGCGAATGATCAACCCGTCCGTCGGCTGAGTGATGCGAAACGCTACAAGGCGATTGGTATCATCCACACAGGTCACCAAGCTCGACAGCCAGTTGTCGTTGCTCTTCACCCAATCGGCATAGGCAGGTGACAAGAGCGCGCGCCCGGTGCGCGGCTCATAGTCGGCGCCTGTCGTCGGGCGGGGCAGACGCGAAGGCTGAAGCCATTCCTCGCGGCTCATGCGCGCAGCAGGGCTCTGTGCCCCAATGACCTTGCCATTGCGCGGGTCCACCGTCACCCGCACCAAGTGAGGTGGTCTTTCATACCACGTCAGAGGCTTGCGGTCGTTCAGCCAATAGAGCACATCACGCAAGATCGGCGCGGCTCCCGTGACCCCACTGACATCATCCATCGGTTGCCCCTCGAAGTTGCCAGCCCACACACCCACCGTGAACTCTGGCGTGTAGCCAAGCGTCCAGTTATCGCGGTAGGAGGTGCTGGTGCCGGTCTTTGCGGCCACCTTAAAGGGCATGCGCAGTGGCGAACGTGAACCAAAGGTGAGCACGCGCGCCTGATTGTCGCTCAGAATGTCCGCCAGCCACCAGCAAGCGTCACGCTCGATCATGCGCACATTGTCTGGGATAGGTTTGTTAGCCAGCAGCGACCATGGACGATACTCACCCAGCCGTGCCAACGCGGCATAGGCATTGGTCAGTTCCAGCAAGCGCACCGGCGCATTGCCAATCGTCAGCCCCAAGCCGTAGTGCTCCGGCTTTTCGGTCAGCGTTCTGATGCCCAATGTTTGCAGGAGTGTTTGCAAGGCTTCCGCGCCACCGATGTCCTTCAGCACTCGAACAGCGGAGATGTTGAGTGAGTTCCCCAATGCCATGCGGCATGTCATGGGGCCATAGCTCTTCAAGTCGTAGTTCTCTGGTCGATACACACCCGTATCAGTTTGATATTCCACGGGCAGGTCAGGAATGACGCTGGCGGGTGTGAATCCGCGCTCAAATGCCCGGGCATAAGTGAATGGTTTCAAGGCCGAGCCTGGCGACCTTGGTGCCCAGGCACCATTGATCTGCCCGCCATCCGCTGCGAAATAGTCGCGCGAGCCCGCGAGCGCACGCACAGCCCCGGTTTGGTTCTCGATCACCACGACCGCCGCATGATTGACATGCTTAGCTCGCAGAGATTCCAGTCGATTGCCCACAAAGCTCTCCACCTGCTTCTGCAAAGCGGCATCAATCGTCGTCTGCACTGTGCCTGTCTCTGGAGCCTCTGCCTCAATCAAACCGATGGCATGAGGCGCGATGAAGCCGCCATGATAGCCTTGCAAGCGCACACGCTGGGACAGCGCCATGTCATACTCATCGCCATCCAACCAACGCAAATCCCTCATGCGCGAGAGAACCCACTGCTGACGCTGGATGACGGGCTCGATCTTGCGAAAGGGATTCAGCCGACCCGGTGCCTGCGGAAGCCCAGCCAGAAAGGCGCACTCAGCGGGTGTCAGGTCGCTCAAAGGCTTGCGAAAGTAGCCTTGCGCAGCGGCGTTACAACCAGTGAACAGGTTGCCATAAGACAGACGACTTAAGTAAGCGGTCAGAATTCGCCCCTTGCTCCAGGTCATCTCCAAGTGCCTCGCTTGAAGGGCTTCGACCAGCTTTGCCTGAAGCGTTCGTGACTGTGGACCACGACTGATTTTGATGAGTTGCTGCGTGATCGTGGAGGCGCCGGAGGTGATTCGGCCGGCTTTGGCATTTTCCAGCAAGGCACGGGCAGTGGCGAGGAAGTCAATACCCCCATGCTCGAAGAAGCGCTTGTCCTCGGCGGCCAGGGTCGCTTGCACGAAGCCCTCGGGAATCTGATCCAAATGCACCTCCTCGCCGACACGTTGCCCTTCCGCGTTCAGCGAGTGGCGCAATGGGGTGCCGTCGGTTGCGACGTAGACACGCCCCAGCGGCAAGGGCTCCAACAAGGCGGTTGGCAGCGGCACCAGCTGCGGCACAGCATGATAACCCAGCGCCCAAAGTCCGGTGGCCATGAGCAGCCAGCGCAGTGGACGCGGGATGAATTGAATGATGGTGAACAGCCCTTTCACGATGAACCGAGTCTAGCGTGAAATGCACAAGCTTTCATCTGTGAGCCATGCCCGAAGTTGCATTTCGTGCGGCTGGATTTCTAAGCGCACCATGCCACAGAGGCTTTGGTCGAACAAATGCACCTCATGGCGAGTGCAGTAGTCGACCACGTGCTCGGGCACTCGCTCTGAGTCAATGGTCGGTGAGTTGGACGTCACAATCGCCTTGGGGTTCACCGCCAGCAAAAACTCTGTCAGCGCACTCCAGTCAGTGGCGTGTTGATTGCGCAGCAGAACATCGCAATGCAAGGCCTCAGCAGGCAGGCGTTCAAGCAGTGCTTTCTCGGCAATGAAGCCTGCGTCATTGCACCACAGGATGCTGAAGCCGACACAATCCAAACGCATGATCAAGGCGCGATCATCAGCCTTGTCGTGCAGGTCTTTGGCCGTCGGGTAAAGCACGTGAGCCGTGACGCGGCCAAAATCGCGGCGGTCACCAGCTTGCAGCTTCTCAATCGCTCTCCCCTGCTCCATTTGTGATGTGTGGATTTTCCACATCGCGGTGGCTCGTGAATCGAGTGGCCAAGGCTCATGCGGCGGCACCAGCACGGATGGATTGCCCCACGTCTGGAGCGGCTTCACCGCAGCACCCGCATGATTTGCATCTGCGTGACTGAGCACGATTCCATCAAGCTTCGCGACGTCATGAAGCCGAAGAAAGGGCAGCAGATTGCGCCGGTAGTGCTGCACGCCACCGCAATCCAGCAACCACGTCTGACCACCGCTCATCAGCACCTGCGCACCTTCGCCAGGTGGCATTGACAGCACGCTGAGCGAGGCCACTGGCGCAGGCCTCAGACTGGCTGTCGACAAAGGGAAATGGCTACCCGGGATGGAGGAGAACAATGTCGCCGAGGACATCATTAAATGAGCCAGCAACCAATTCGCATTGTTGAGGCACTCCTGCACCCACGTCATTTGGCAGATCGCCGCGACCAAGCTTAGCGCCACCGTCAACAGCGAGGCAAACGACAGCGGCACGAGCAACCCGTTGGCAATGACGGAGATGGGCGTGCAAGTATGAAAATGGTGAATCATCAATGGCATACTGCCAGCCCACGCGGCGGTGGAAGTCGTCAGCAAAGACACCGCTTGGCGGCGCAGCCAGACACTAAGATTCTGATGCCAATGGGCCAGCGACGGCGGCATGAAAGGATCCAGCTCCGTCAAAGGCTCCAACGGTTGGGAAAGCCGCCGAGCACCCAGCGCTATCGCAGCGAGCACCCCGAACGACAACTGAAAGCCCACCTGGAAGAGTTGCTGCGTGTCCGAGACCAGCAAGATCAGAGCAGCTGCCCCCAGGCTGTTGAGCAAGCGCAGTTGTCGATTCAGCAAGGGAGCCGCCAGCATGATGGTCGCCATGAAAGCCGCACGCGCTGCAGAAGGCACCCAGCCCGTCATAAAGGCATAGCCGAAGAGCACCGGAATGAGCACCACGGTCGCCCGCGCTTGCCCCAAGCCTGTGCATCGCAAGAAAGTCCAGCCAATCGCTGCGAGCAGTCCGACATGCAATCCACTGACCGCGAAGACGTGCAGCGTGCCACTGTTGCGAAACGGCTCCTCCATCCCCGCCACATCAGACTCCGCCGTGCCCAGCGCCATCGTCGTCACCAGCGTGCGTGGCATCTCCTGATCCTCAATGCCCAAGGCCAACTGCTGCGCAATCCAGTGCCGACAGGCGCTCGCATGCCGCAGCAACTCCAACCGCAAGCTGAACTGAGGCTCCCCCAACAACTTGCAACGCATCGGAGCAATCTCCCCCACCAGCCCCTGGCGCAGCGCTGTCTTCACCGGATCAAATAGGCCGGGATTCCAAGGCCGCCGCACCAGCGACAGCGAACCGTTCAGCTCATACAGGCCCCCGGTGGGCACGCTCGCTCGGTCACTCATCCAGATGCGCAGGCCCGTGACTCCTGTGATTCTGATGCCACGCGTGGGCAGCAGAATCTCGGTAGCACGCAGCAGCGTTTTCTGCCGTCCCGCTCCTTCATCATCGCCCAGGGCCACCCGCAGAAAGCGCCCACGCACAATGGCCGTCACCTCTTGACCGGGTTTCAAGATCTGCCGCAAGGGATGCTCACGAGTCTCTTGCAGGCAGACGTCATGAACGCAGCCAAAGACCAAGCCAGTCGCCACAAGCGCACGCCAGCGGACTGGGCTTGCTAGAGTCCATGCCAGCATCACCACCGCAGCCAGCCACAAGCCAAAGGAACAGCCCCACTCGACCACCAAGATACCCGCCAGAGCTGCCATGGCCGCGCAAGCCAAGGGATGGCGCGCTAAAGATGCCCCCAACCAAGGGATTAAGCGGTGCGCCCTGGTCGCAAACCATGCGAAAGACTGGCAAGCAAGCAAAAACTCATGGTTAGCACGCAATAGGCTCATGGTAACCGTCTTAATATTTGCCGAAAGTCATTTCTTGATGGTCTTTGATGGGGGTCCTGAAAACCACGAATTGAGAAATCTGTAACCTCAAACTTGCCCAAGACGAAATGCGAGATTATCGGCTTCGGGTCTCTTGCACTGATCGGCTATTTGGGAGCGTGGTTGACCTCGCTCCCCAGATATTCAAAAGTCCTGGAGTGTTACTGAAAATTAACAAATCCTGTTGCAAGGAATTGTTGCTCTGTGCTAGTCTAAGAGGAGTATGCGGGTATAGCTTAATGGTAAAGCGCCAACCTTCCAAGCTGGCCACGCGAGTTCGATTCTCGCTACCCGCTCCAACTACAGGAAGTATTAGTATTCGACAGCATCAGCACTGCCTTCCTTTCCCGTTCGGTCGAGTTTCTCGTGGTTATGACCTCTCTGGCCATCGGTGCTGAGCCTGCCCCCAATGCGGCACGAGCGCCCAGGACGTAACGGAATCGATCACCAAGGAGCCTTCCAAGACTTTGATCATCGTTGAGGGCGGCGCTGGTCAGTAATGAGCGCTGCGCCTGCGAAATCATCCAAGCTGCAATCACTGCCAGCAAGGCTGATGCGCCCATGATGAAGCCAATTGTCGCCACTGCGGTGGCTGTGGCACCCAGGATGTCACCGGTGATCATTGAATGCGCGAACGCCACTGCGCCAGGTACTTGCGGTGTCACCACGCTGCCTATGAATTGCGCCATTCGACCACCGCTTCGGTAGTTCGCGAGTCAGTTCGCACTTCTGGTGTTTCGGTCAGTGAAGCCGAATTTCGCAAATTGTACGCGGCCCGAAGACAATTTGAGGAATTTTGCAAGCCAAGTGGCTCAAAGACGATCAATGCTACTGTGGCCTGGAATGAATACAAGGCATCCAGCCGCCGCATCCTGGGCGAGGAGCCCAGTTGGAAAATGAACGCTGCCTCAGCTAACGTTTCTCACGCAAAACACGAATTTTAAACGATCGGTAAACTCAAGGGCACCTCTGAAAACCTCATTTCGCCACACCGTGCTGGTGCTGAAGAAATTCCACGGACTCAGCGACGACGCCACTGAGGAGCAGATCTTCGACCGCACCAGGTTCAATGAACTAAGGTATGAGAGCTCGCGGGGCATCACATCATCCAGCGGCAAGAAACCGGAAAGCATCTGCATGAACGAAGACTCCGAGAACAAACGCACACCCGCCTCTCCGGCAATCGCGGCTTTTTTACCGCTTGAAGGATCCCCACGATCCCCTGAAGTGAGGCATGCTCATCAGCGTGAGCTCAGGTGAAGCCTGACAGTGAAGGTGCTGCCTTTGCCTGGCTCGCTAGTGACCTCCAGTGTCGCTCCGTGTTCATCGGCGATGGCTTTGCAGATGGACAAACCCAGGCCCGCGCCGCCGGTGATGCGGGTGCGGGATGCATCGGCGCGATAGAAACGGTCGAAGATGTGGGGTAGGTGCTCTTCGGCGATGCCACTGCCGGTGTCGGTGATGGTGAAGAGGGACTGATCAGAGTCAGTGTTGGTTCTTAGAGAGATGCGGCCACCATCGGGCGTGTGATCGAGCGCGTTGCTGAGGAGGTTGAGGACAATTTGGGACAGGCGCAGCGAGTCGCCGGTGCAGGTAGCGGGTGCGAGATCGAGCTCGAGAGCGATGTGGCGCTCTTCGGCGAGCGGTTGGAGGGGGGCGGCTGTTTCACGAACGATGAGCGCGAGATCGCAGGACTCGTGTTCAACCGAAATGGCATCGCCGTCGTGGGCGGCGAGGGTGAGCATGGACTCGGTGAGTTGATTGAGGCGGCGGGCGGCGCTGACGCAGGCTTCGAGCGTGCGCTGGTAGGTGGCGGGATCGCGTTCGCGAGTGAGCACGCGCTGCGCTTGCGAGAGGATGATGGCAACAGGCGTTCGCAGCTCGTGCGCGGCATCGGCGGTGAAGCGTGCCTGGCGTGCGAAGGTGGATTCGAGTTGGGCGAAGGTGTCGTTGAGGACGGTGGAAAGGTGGCCGAGTTCGCTGCTTGCAGATCGGACAGGGATGCGCTCGCTGAGATCGCCAGTGGCGATGCGTTGGGCTGTGCCCACGATGCTGGTGATGGGGCGCAGAGCGCGTGAGGTGATCCACCAGCCGATGGCGAGGGCAAAGGTGAGCACGGAGGCGGCGATGGCGGCGAGCCAGCGTGTGTAGTCACTCAGCGCGGCAAGCTCAGGCGCGATGGATCGGCCTGCGAGCAGGCACTCGCCCGGTGGTGTGAAGGTGAAGGCTTCGCGGAGTTCACCGCGAGTGCGCTCGCCTTGCAGCGGTTCGTTGTCTTTGGGTCGTGTGGGGCGTTCGATGGACATCGGAGCTTTTTGCGAGCAGGCCCATTCGGAGCCATCGCGCCGCCACACGGCGTAGTAATAAGCGGAGCCATCTGTGCCATCAAACAGGGCGGCTCGTGCTGGCGCGAGCTTGAACTCACGCTCCACGCCCGCTGGCGGTGGTCGCCCGCCCTGGCCGCGTGTCGAAACCAGCGAATCCGTCACCGCACGCACGCGGAGACGAATCTCCGCATCCACCCGCCGCATTTCATTGGCGGCCTGATAGCGATACGCACCGACCGCGAAGCCGCTAAGCACGGCAGCGAGGAGAAACCCATGCCAGAGATGGATGCGGAGCCGGAGGGATTCGGGAAACATCATTCTATGAAGTAGCCGAGCCCGCGGCGGGTGACGATGAGGTCGTGGCCAAGTTTCTTGCGCACGTTGGAGATATACACGTCGAGCAGGTTCGAGAGAATGCTCTCGTTTTCATCAAAGAGCTGCTCGTAGAGTCGTTCGCGAGTGACGACGCGGCCACGATGCAGCGCGAGATACTCGATGAGGGCGATCTCGCGTGCGGTGAGTGTGACTGGCTCGCCGCCCTTCGTGACGGTGTGGCCAACGGTGTCCACGGCCACATCGCCAATCGTGACCACGGCTTTAGCTTGGCCCGTGCTGCGACGGATCAAGGCACGGATGCGTGCGAGCAGCTCCGACAGCTCGCAGGGCTTCGGCAAATAGTCGTCCGCGCCGGTGTCGAGGCCGCGCACGCGTTCCTTGGTGCTGTGACGTGCGCTAAGCATGAGAACGGGCGTCGTTTTATGTAGGCGCAGGCACCGCAGCACCTCAAAGCCGTCCATCACGGGCATCATGACATCGAGCACGATGGCGTTGTAGTCCCACATCATCGCCTTCGCGAGGCCGTCTTCGCCATCGCTGGCCTCATCGACAGCATAGCCATCCTCACGCAGCGCCTCGGCGAGGCTGCTGAGCAGGTGAGGTTCGTCTTCGACGACAAGGAGGCGCATGGAAGGATCATGCTGGAGCGTGAACCTTAATCCAGGGTGAAAGCGGCGGCCGATGGTGATTTTGATGCGCCTTTCATGCTGTTTTAAGGTTTAGGTCTCATGGGAGAAGCTGATGAAACGACCAAGCCTTCTTTTCACCGCCATGCTGACCCTCGTGGCCGTGGCTGCCCATGCCGATCCGATCCTGACCTCTTGGTTCACGGAGAACTCCGGGGTGCTAGCGCGTGTGGTTCAGACGACGAGCACCTCGACTGGCACGCGCAACACGAACGCGGTCACGACGTGGCCGAGCGTGACACCGAACAACAACACGGGTGGTGCAGCGCAAACGGTGCCGGTTTATGCCGATGTGCAGCGCATCCACTACACGGCGACGGATGTGTATATCAATGCCAGCGGTCTCGCGTCATACACGATGGGGCCGTGGCTCACGGCTGGGAATGGCTTGTTCGGCTTCTGGCCATTGGCGCGGGATTATTCGATACGCATCACGCGCAATCCAGAGCCTGCCGCGACGAAGGTGCGCCACGGCGGCGGCATGATCGGCATGATGGTCAATGGCGTGGCCATCTATGATCTGGGTGATGCATTTTCCTTCAACCAAACCAACACCACAGCTCCGACGGCAACCACGGTGACGGGTACCGATGCCATGGGTGCGACGGGCGATGGCTTTTGGTCCCGCGATGCATTGGCGGTGGAGGTGGTGACGTTTGACCCCGGCTTTGCTCATCAGCCGGGCAACAACGGCCAGTATCACTATCACGCCGAGCCCAAGGCGCTGCGCTATCAACTTGGCGACAACATGACAGCGACATTCAATGCCACCAACAACACCTACAGCTACAC
>CAXNNN010000088.1:0-9828 GCA_964203095.1 Verrucomicrobiaceae bacterium
GTGGAGTTCTACCTCATCGACTTCAAGAAGGGCGTTGAGTTCAAGTGCTACGCCAATGCCAAGCTGCCCCATGCACGAGTCATTGCCATCGAGTCGGATCGCGAGTTCGGACTCAGCGTGCTGCAGCGCGTAGATGAAGAGCTGAAGCGTCGCGGCGACATGTTCCGCAAGCTCGGTGTGCAAGACATTGCAGGCTACAAGAAGGCCGGTGGCAAGGAGTCGGTGCCCCGTAGCCTGCTCATCATTGACGAGTTCCAGGAGTTCTTCGTCGAGGACGACACCATCTCGCAAACAGCGTCCGTGCTCTTCGACCGCATCGTGCGACAAGGCCGTGCGTTCGGCATTCACGTGCTGCTCGGCTCGCAGACCTTGGGCGGCGCTTTCACCTTGGCTCGCGCGACGATGGGCCAGATGGTCATTCGTGTGGCGCTGCAATGTAACGAAGCCGATGCCTACCTGATCATGGACGAGAATAATGCGGCCCCGCGCCTGCTGACTCGCCCCGGTGAAGGCATTTACAACGATGCGGCAGGTGCCATTGAGGGGAACAGTCCCTTCCAGGTCTGCTGGCTGGGCGATGACGAGCGCGATGCGTGGCTGCACAAGGTGCATGACCTCGCGGAAGCACATCCCTCGAAGCGCGGTGGCCCGATTGTCTTCGAAGGCAATGCGCCTGCCGAAGTGCGCGAGAATGAACTGCTCGCCACTGCTCTGCGCACCAAGCCGACCACGGCTCCTGCCGCAGGTCGTATCTGGCTTGGTGCCCCGAACTCGATCAAGGGACCGACCGAAGCCGTGTTCCATCGCCAGAGCGGCAGTCATTTACTGGTCGTTGGCCAGCGCGAGGAGATCACGTTGTCCATGCTCGGTGTCTCGCTCGTGTCCCTGGTCGCGCAGTATCCGGCTGGCACGGCGAAGTTCATCTTCATCCACATCACGCCTGCCGATACACCAGACGCACGCTTGCTAGAGAAGTTCTTCAAGGTCGCGTCGCACGGCTTGCAGGTGGTGCAGGGGCACCAGCTTGCAGACGTAATGACCGAATTGTCCGAGGATTTGAAGGCCCGCACCGCAGGCGAGAGCCCTGATGCGCTGCCCGTTTTTGTGTTCATCCACGGCGTGCACAAATTCAAGAAGCTGAAGGCCGATGACGATCTGGACTTCTCGTTCGGCAGCAGCGACTCGGGCCCTAGCACGGCCAGCCAGTTGACCACGTTGGTCACCGAAGGCAGCACCCAAGGCATGCACGTCATCGCCACCTTCGACACCTACAACAACGTCACCCGCTTCCTGAGCCGGAAGCTGCTGACCGAGTTCGAGATGCGTCTGGTCTTCCAGATGAGCGCCAACGACAGCGCTAGCCTGATCGATAGCCCGAAAGCCGCGAACCTGGGTATGCACCGTGCCATCCTGCACAACGAGCAGGCCGGCACAGACGAGACCTTCCGCCCCTATGCGGAGCCAGACTCGGCGTGGTTTGAGGGACTTTGAAGGGTGCCTTACTTGGGCTGAGTCGGAGAAGGCTCTGGCTCGGCCAGGTAGAAGCCAGCACCCAAGTCATTCGGGTCGCGCATTCTCAACCGCGGGTCGAGAGTTGGGGCGGAGGGGAGCTTGCTGTCGCCGAGCATGTCCAGTGTCCGATCGAGAGGCGTCCAGATCGTCGGGGTGCCCGGGCTTTGTTTGGCGATCACCTCATCTGAGCGTGCACGACTAACGTTGATGGTGTGGAACGGCAGCCAAGGTAGCAGCACGGGGCGAACCCAGGAGATTAAAATCAGGCATAGCACGCCAGCCCCCATGAGTTGTAGTCGGTGGCTGCGTATGAGTAATGGAGCCGTCAGGGTGCCCCAAATGCCGAACCAGAAGTAGAACAGGCCATCCCCAAAGCGAAGATCTGGGGCCGTGATCATCCAAAAGGCGATGCCACCAGCGCCCATGGCTGACAGTCCGAATACGGCCCAAGTCTGCCAGGGGTAGCGATGGAGCGGCTTGGTCATGAACGCCCAAACCATGCAGGTGGAGCCTATCAAGCAGACTACCGCCATGAAATGTTCTGCTGTCTTCGCGAACATCTGCAACCAGAGAGGCCACCAGACCCAGAAGCCTTCGCGCACTTTGGTCATGCCTTCACTGCTTTGCAGCGGTGCCCAGTCGACGATCAAGCGGTGGAAGGCGACGACATCCTCGCGCGGCTGTGCCCAGGAAACTGGCACGCCCAAGATGGCCAAGGGAAACAAGGACCAACCCGAAATCACCACATTGGTCAGCATGTATCCCAGCACCAGCAGAGTGGGTAGCGCCCAGATTTTGACCAAGTCAGTGGTTTGACCCTTGGTGCGCCACCATTGATAGATGAGTGCGAAGGAGACAAAGATCAGCGCAGTTGCCGTTGAGGCTTTGAAGGTGAATGCTAGCGCCGCCGCTGTGAGACACCACAGCGCTGAGGGACGCCAGTCGGTGCTCGGTTCGTTCACTCGTCGCAGCCACGGCGCTTTCAGCAAATGCAAGCCTAGCACCAGCAGCAGCAAGAGCGGTGGCTTGTCATAGTGCAGGGAGGGCCGCAAGCCTTCGATCAGGTCCAAAAGATAGGGCAAGGTCAGCAGACAGTAGATTTTGGCGGGCACGTGCTCTGGTCCGTGGCGAAGGAAGAAGGCGGCCATCCATTGTGCGATGACGAGCATCAATGGCAGGCCTGAGACCAGCCATGCACTGCGTCCCTCAGCCCAGCCGATGTCGAGGAGGGAAGAGTAGAGCAGCCAGGTTGAGTTGACACCGAAGCGCTGGTGCAAATTGGCTAAGCCAGGAACGACAGGAAACTCATTGTTCCAGCGCACCACATTCAAGTGATAGAGTCTCGTGTCGCTTACGATGATGCTGCGGACGGCAACGTGGCTTGCTGCGATCAGGGCAATCAGCAGCAAGAGTCCACCCCAGAAGATCAGGTCTTTGCGCTGCAAGGCCATGTCGTGCCGTTCTTTCCACACTAGCCAGAGCCCCGGCAGGCTAGCGACGATGAGCACAGAGGTGCAGGCTGCGTTGATCGGCCAAACGAAGTGCCACAGCTGGGCAAACATCACCGCCACAGCTAGGCCTAGCCAGATCGTTTCCGCCGGCCCAACGCGTTGCCTCTTCCACCACCACTGCTGAACGATCCGGCCGAGTCCGGCCAACCACAGCGCCTGAAGCAGCCAAAAGAGGATGATGCGGATCATACCGAGGAAATGGCTATGGGGCTTTGCGTGCCACCAGGATCAAATTCTTGCCCAGGGGGGGCGTGATGCACTTTTCCAGCAGGCGGGCCACGGGCACGACGACAGTGTCATACAGCTTGACCATGCCGCTCTTCATCACGCCGCGGCGCAGGAGCACGAAGGATACCCACCAGGGCAACACACCCAAAATGTCCCAGTAGTGGCAGCGCAGAATCTCCACTGGCTGCTTGGCGAAGAGATCCAGCAACCGCTCTTTAGTGTAGCGCCGGAAGTGGCCAAAAAGCTCGTCGGCTTTGCCATAGAGCTGGGGCAGGGCGGGAACGAAGATGAGCAGGTGCCCGCCCGGCTTGAGGCAGGACAGTGCGCGCTCCACCTCAGCATAGTCGTGCTCCACATGTTCCATCACGTTGATGTAGAAAATGGTGTCATAGCGCTGCTGCCAGCCCGCAGCATGATCGCTGAGAACGCCACGTCTCGCCTCAGTGTTCGGCACTCCGTCAAGACGATGCTCCAGAGCTGCGGCCACATTGTCTGACGGCTCCAGGCATGTCAGAAGCTCGGGCTTCCTGTCCAACAGGCGCGAGGAGAAATTGCCACTGCCTGCCCCGACCTCCAGAACGCTTTTGCCCATGTGCGGAGCGAAGGCTTCCAAGATCCAAGAATAGTATCGAGAGGCCGAATCCATGGCCTCCAAGTCCTCGGCGAAATAGGGTTCTCCTGTTTTACTCATGATCGTCTAGTCATTCAGGAAACGGTATTTCACAATGCACCACAGGGCGCGGACTCCATCTTTCCAACCAATCTTTTTGCCTTCGGCGTAGGTGCGCCCAGCGTAGCTGATGGGCACCTCGTAGATGGGCACTTGCAGGCGTGCGACTTTGGCGGTGATTTCGGGCTCAAAGCCAAACCGATTCTCAATGATGATGATCTTTTGCAGGACCTCACGGCGGAAGGCCTTCATGCCTGTTTCCATGTCCGTCAGGTTCAGATTGGTGAACATGTTCGAGAGCAACGTCAGCAGCTTATTGCCAACCATGTGCCAAAAGTAGAGCACGCGGTGGGCACGCCCGCCTGCGAACCGAGAACCGAAACAGACGTCCGCCTTGCCTTGTAAAATCGGATTGAGCACCAAGTGGTAATCTTCGGGATCATACTCCAGGTCGGCATCCTGAATGATTACGACATCGGATGTGGCCAGCGCGAAGCCCGTGCGCAATGCGGCACCCTTCCCTTGATTGATCGCATGGCGCTCGAGGCGCACCCGTGGATCTTGCGCGATGACCGCTCTCACGACTTCGCTGGTCTCATCCCTGGAGCAATCGTCCACAACGATGACCTCCTGGACCAAAGATTGATCAAGCACACGTGCCAGCGTTCTCTGGATCGTCGATGCCTCATTGTAGGCTGGAACGATCACGCTGAGACAAGGGGCTGAAGTGGGAGGGGCATCAGTCATCGAAACCATGAGCTAGCAGGTAAACCCATGGCTGCAACATTGCATTTGGTGACCGCAAACTTGCTGGTTCAGAGAAGTTTCGCCTGCGAGGCCTGGATACGAAATGAGCCTGTCCGGGGACAGGCTCACACAGATTCTGATGATGTCGCGCGGGGACTAGTTGGCTCCCTCAGCGCCTTTGTGTCCGAGTTGCTTCACAGCCTTGTTGAGCTGTTCATACTCAATCGGCTTCTTGATCACTGTGACGGGACCGTGCGACAGGATTCGGCTAAGAATCTCGCTGTCTGGATAGCCGGTGATCACCACGATGGGTAGGTCTGGGTGGATTGCCTTGAGCTGGGAATACACTTCGTCGCCAGGAATGTCGGGCAGCTTAAGATCGAGGAAAACGAAGTCGAACTTCTGCTTCCGTGCCATACTGATCGCCTCTGAGCCTGAGCCGACAACGAGACGCCCAAAACCTGCCTTTTTGAGGAACTGCTTGAAGAGAGCCTGGAGTGCAGGGTCGTCATCGACAACCATGACGGTTGGCTGACCTGCTTCGTCTTCCTTGCGCAGAACATCGCGGTCGAGAAGACTGCGTTTGATGCGCCAGCGACCACCGATCTGAACTGCAGGCAATTGGCCTCGCTGCACAAGGTAATAGACCGTGGGCAGCGGAATACGGAGGTATTCGGCTGTCTCTTTGACGGTCATAAGTTCTGGTGGAGGGAGTTCGGCCATGATGGTGGTGGTTGAATGAAAGTGGGAAAATAGGGTTTAGTTGGCTGTTTTGGCCTTTTTACTATAACAGTAATAAACAACGCCTGATTTATTACATCGCGAGGGTTGGCAGTAAAGGGGATAATTGAAAGAGTTGCGAATATTGTCAAAAATGAAAACCAGAAATAAGCAAGGAGTGAAAAATCTAGGCTGTTTCAAAGGCCGAGAATGTTTAGGTTTTAGAACAAAAAAGGGCTATCCTACGAGCTGATGTTGGCATTAGGTTCAGTTTGTCAAATCGCAGCTCACCATGAATACCAGGAAACAGTTGAGTGCGGGAAAAACAAAAAACCCTGCTGGAACGTTCCAGCAGGGTCTAGTGAAAACTGATCGAGGTAGCTTATTCGCCTACAGCCACAGGGGTCACATCAAGAACCTGGCGGCCATTGTAGTAGCCACATGAAGGGCAAGCCACATGTCCTGGGACAGGGGTGCTGCACTCGGGGCATGTTTTGAGCAGAGGTGCTTGCCAACGGTTGGCATGTTGACGCATCTTTTGCTTCGGCTTTGATTTTCTGCGCTTGGGATTGGCCATGGTAGATAACGTTTCTTAACTTTTCTTGAATTGATCGAGCACATCCCAAACTCCTGCGTCCTGGCTGGCAGTGCTGCCGGATGCTGAGTCAGAAGCGGCATCGAACCTGCCTTGCGCGGGACATTCACGCAAGAGGACGTTGCCGTCTTCACAGCGGGGATAGCTCGGAAGGGAGAGCAGTATGTCTTCACGGAAGCTATCCGTCAAGTCCATGATTTCACCAATGGTTTCAATTGTCATTTCGCCCTTATACTCGGGCGAATCAGCCAGGTAGCGAAAGCGCCCCAGGCAGCGACCGCACTCGAACTCGAACTCCGCGCTCAGGTGTCCAGTGATGATGATAGTGTCCTCGTCACGCAGAACATTAAGGTCGTATGTGAGCGGCGAGGTGCATTGGATAGGGTCGTTGGCTGCGAGTTCGAAAAAGCTGGCGGGCTGCGTGCCCGTCAGTGGCTGGCCCTCATTCGGGAGCAGGTGGGGGTCAATCTTGAAAGGGTGTTGTGCCATTGTTGTATAAGTTAGAGGCGTGCTCGAAGGGCTCGCGCTACGGTGGGGGGCACGAAGAGGTCCACATTGCCCCCGAGACGAGCGATCTCTTTCACGATACGCGAGCTGATGTAAGTTAGTTCTTCGCGTGGCATCAAGAAGACTGTCTCCAGGGTGGGGGAGAGCTTCCGATTCATGAGTGCAAGCTGGAACTCAAATTCAAAATCCGAGACTGCGCGCAGGCCACGAACCAAAGCGACGGCTCCTTCGCGAGCTGCGAAATCAACCAGTAGGCCGTCGAAAGGGACCACACGCACGTTCGGGATGTTCACGACCTCTTGAATAAGAGCGACGCGTTCTTCGACGGTGAAAAGGCTTGTCTTGGCGTTGTCCCTGGCCACCGCGACGACAAGTTCGTCAAACAGGCCGACAGCCCGTTGCAGCACGTCGAGATGTCCGTTGGTGATCGGGTCGAAGCTGCCTGGGTAGATGGCCTTGCGTTTGAGCATGAGAATGGATGAACACTAACCAACGCTTCCTTGCTGGAAAGAAGTTTCGCCTTGGTTATGGTGAACGTCTGTGCCGGTGATCGACCCCCAACTACTTCTCAGCGCCTATTGCCAAGGATACTTTCCAATGGGCATGCGCAATGGTGAGCTGCGCTGGTTTCTGCCCGAGTCTCGAGGTATTCTGCCCGTGGCAGAGTTTCATGTGCCGGACCGTTTTGAGCAATACTTGAAAAAACAGCCTTTCGAGGTTCGCTGGAACACGGCTTTCCGTGAGGTGATGCATGGTTGTGCGGACCGTGATGAAACGTGGATCACTGAGGACATCATCAGCAGCTATCAACAGCTGCATGACCTGGGCCATGCACACAGTGCGGAAGTCTGGCGTGACGGCAGGTTGGTGGGTGGGGTCTATGGCGTGGCCGTGGGGGCCGCATTTTTCGGCGAGTCGATGTTCAGTCGCGAGACACAGGCTTCCAAGGTCGCCCTCGTTGCATTGCAGCGCCGGTTGCAAGAGCGCGGCTTCGTGCTGCATGACACCCAGTGGACCACGCCGCACTTGGCAATGTTTGGTGGGCACGAGATACCTTGTGATGATTATTTAACGCTCCTCTACCGAGCCGTTCGTTTGCGTGCTAAGTTTATGGATGCCAAAACTGGCAAAGTTCGGGTCGATAGAGACTTCCGAGAACATAAATCTTGATCGAAAACCACGAAGTTGTTAGTGACAAAGAGATCGCGACTGATAATCTCAACCCTCTTTATTCCAAAATATGCCGCGTCCCCACAGTTCTGTCCGCCTGCCAGCCAACCAACGCTGTTCGGGGAGTCATTGATTTATTGTTGTGGGAGAGCATTTAGCCAGTTTGCCCGGTATGATTAAATTGTTGCCTTGTGTCGCCTTCTTGCTGTCCGCTGTCCTCAGCGCCAGCGCTCAAGCACCGGCCCCTGCCGCGTCCGCAATCGATGCTGCGTCGCCCGACTTGGCGACCGCTGTCGAGAAGGCCTACACGGACGGCTTCAATCTGATGCAGGAGGGTAAGTTTAAAGAAGCCTTGGAAAAGACCGAGTTCATCAAGTCCAAGGTGAACAAGCCCTTCCCCCACGTGACCTTTTTGGAGGCTGCTTGTTATTTCAATCTGGGTGATTTCGCCAAGGCGGCGGCAGCCTTCGAGCTTTACGTGAAGGAGTTTGGCACGGGCGAGAACATCAATGCCGTCAAGCTCGGCTTGGGTCGCACTTATCTGAAGCTGGAAAAGGCCGTCGAGGGCATCAAGCTGATGAAAGAGGTCGCGACCTCTGATCCTGCGCTGAAAGGCGAGGCGGGCCTACTGATTGCTGAGTATTATAAGAAGGCGAATAGCAATGACGAAGCGATCGCTATCCTGAACAGCATCGTCGCGGATGGTGTCCGCAGTGCGGAGCAGATTCAAGCCGCTCTGATGGCTGCCGACCTCTATGTCGCTAAGGGTGACACTGAGAAAGCAGCCCAGTTGCTGGAAAGTGTGAAGGGCGGGGGATCAATCGCGGGTGAAAATGTCGTCCAGCTCAACAACATTGGCCTCAAGCTTGGAGACAAGATGATCGAGGAGAAGCGCTTTGCAGAGGCATTGACCGCTTATCAATCCGTCCGCCGCAAGAGTGAAGTCAAGCGCCTCCAGAGCGAGCGCATCGCGAAGATTCAGGACGCTATTGCCAAGGGGCAGGGTAATAAGGAGGAGCTAGAGGCAAAGCTTGCAGCAGACAAGACGATGCTGGACGAGCTGGAGAAGCGCACTGACTACGATGCTTCTCTCTATTACCGTCTCGGTCGCTGTTACTTTGAAATGCAGCGGCCTTGGGAGTCAATTTTGGCATTCGATGCCATTGTGACCGAGTTCAAGGACTTCCCTCAGCGTGATAAAGCCATGTATGGCATGGTCATGGCCAATGCATCGTTGAAGCGCATTGGTGTGGCTCAAGAGCTGTGCGAAAAGTTTATTCGCGATTTCCCGGAGAGCACCGAGTTGGCTTCGATCTCCGAGTTGTTCGGCATGTTGGCCTACCAGTCCGGTGACCTGCAAAAAGCCGCTGACAACTTCGAGAAGATCAAGGGGTTCCCCAAAGTGGACAAGGAGCGAGCGTATTTCTTGCGCGGCAACGTGCTCTTTGAAATGCAGCGCTTCCAGGATTCCGTGACGGAATTTGAAATCCTCAAAAAGGACTATCCTCAATCTGCGTACCTCGACGACGCCACCTACCGCATCGCCCTGGCAAGCTTCTACCAGAACGATTCGAAGGCTACAGGGAAGGCGCTCAATGAATACATCAAGAAATTCCCAAAAGGCCAATACATCATTGATGCCAAGTATCGCCTTGCCTTCATTACCTTCCAGGGGGGCGATATTGACAGCGCGATGGAAGACCTGGTTGCGCTGGTGAATGAGTCGCCCAACGACCAGAACATTTCCCAGGTCTATGCGCTTTTGGGAGACGGATTCAACCGCAAGGCACAGTCTGATCCCGGCAATGCAGACGAACATTACGCCAAGGCATTGGAAGGCTATGCGAACGCCTTCAGAAAAGCCAAGACGGATGATGTTTTGAATTACGCGATGGAGAACGCAACGGATCTCTATCAAGCACTCAATCGATGGAGTGAACTGGCTGACATGTGGACCACTTATTTGGAAACCCACAAAGAGTCTGACAATGCGCTAAAGGCCATTTATTGGATCAGTCGCGCCAAGATTCGTGATCAGAAGCCGGATGAGGCCAAGAAGCTGTTGGCTGACAACATCAAGCCCTACATCAGCAACCCGCTCAAAGACCAGGTCGAGGTGCTAATTCAACAACTCTGTCAGCAGATGGCCCCGAAGAAACGTCGCGCTT
>CAXNNN010000089.1:0-9803 GCA_964203095.1 Verrucomicrobiaceae bacterium
GAACAGGCCTGGACCCCCTGGTGAGCAACGGCAGGACCATACCACAGCCCGAAAAGCCGAAGTTTGGCTACGCGAACAGATTCGTCAGCACCTTGCTGAAAAGCCATTCAATGTCGATGAAGGTGTGCATAGAGACGATGAAAACAGAGAGTCCGACATCCGCATTCAGGCCTTGGGCGATGGTTCAGATTGGCATGTTGAGGTGAAGCACCTGTCAGGCAATCTTATCTACTGGTCCGAATTGGAGATCGGCAAAGCCAAGGATCATGCACCAAGGTATTTCATGGCGTTGCTTTCTGGCGAGAACGAGCCTTTTGAGATTACATGGCTGTGGGATCCTTTGGAGAGTCTGGGAGAATTACCGTCGCACGTCGAATGGATCTGGCAGGAAGTCCGGAAACCATTGTTCCACCCTCCCGAGGATGAATGGCTAGAAGTAGGCTTAGCCCCGGAGCGTCCAGAAGCCACACCACGACGCAGTCATCGGATCGAGATTCCAAACGACTTGCGCAAGTCACCGGAACCACTTCAGGCTTTAGATGTCAGGCTTTTTGATTCTGGGTCTTAGCGAGAAGAATCTTCGGGCCAGTTGCGTACTTGAAGCCTTGTGCTTTGGATCGCTTTTTCGCAAAAGCATGCCGTATGCGTATCCGAAGGTGATCGTATGACGCTCATGAGGGCGTGGTCTGCTTCGTGCTCTACGGGCTGGCATGAGATTCATCCAACCCTTCACCATCGCAGACCACGATGTGGAGTGATCATCTGCCAGGCCAACCTCTGCGGCTAGAAGAACTCTCGTGGCGAGCCATCGCGGAGTTGATCGCGGCTGGCAATGACATGCTGCTTTTGCCCATCGGTGCGACAGAGCAGCACGGTCCACATTTGCCGATTAACACGGACACGGCCATCGCGAGCGCGGTTTGTGCTTATGCATCAGCGAAGACGAAGGTGCCAATGCTCCCGTCGCTTTCATATGGCGTGTCAGTGGGACACACTCCGAAGTGGCCAGGAACCTTCTCGTTGGATCACGAGACGTTTCTTGCCACGATTCGCCAGCTCGCGCAGTGGGCGCTGAAGACAGGCTGGAAGCGGCTGCTGATCGTGAATGCGCACTTCGGCAACGACGCCTCGCTGCGGGTCGCGGTGGATCGTGTGCGCACAGAGTTTCTTGGACAGTTACAGATCGGCTTGAAGCACACCTACCAGCTCACCCCGGAAATTTGGAACTACTTCATCAGCGATGCTGATGACCTGCATGCGAACTGTGCGGAGACCGACCTCATGCTGCACCTCGCGCCGAACACCGTGCGCATGGATTGGGTGGCAGACGATCCTGATCGCACGGCTGGCCTTGTGTTCAGCTACCCCGTTTCACAGACCAGCCTAAACGGCATCACGGGCAGGCCTTCGCTGGGCTCCGCTATGCGCGGCAAAGAACTCTTCGAGCAAATGGGCGAGGCCCTTGGCGCACTTGTTGAGCGCGCTCGCACTGAACAACCACCGCTCTCCTCCGATCACTGGCGCAACACCCATGTCGCTTACTGAACTCATTTTCCATTCCATCCCGATCATGAAAACCGAAGCCGAACTGCTATCTCTCCGCGACTCCCTCAAGGCCAAAGGCGTCAAATACTGCATCGGCGCTTATGTGGACATTCACGGTGTGCCGAAAGGAAAGGTCGTGCCTGTGGATCACTTCCTCGACTTCGCACACGGCTCCGAACTCTACACCGGCTACGCTTTGGATGGACTCGGCCAGGGACCTAACGACGACGAGATCGCGTCGCAGCCGGACGTGGACAAAATCATCCAGCTTCCTTGGCAAAAGGAGGTCGCGTGGATGCCTGCCGACAACACGTTCAAAGGACAACCCTATGAAGTGAATGCTCGCTGTGCGCTGAAGAAGGTGCTCAAACAAGCGGCAGACATGGGCCTTGGCATGAACCTCGGTATTGAGTGCGAGGTCTTCGTCTTGAAACTCACGCCCGAGGGCAAGCTGGAGATCCCGAACTCCGATGAGACGATGGTGAAGACGTGCTACGACGTGAAGCGGTTCATGGATCGCTTCACCTGGCTCGACAAGGTGGCGACCTGCATCAACGACCTCGGCTGGGACCTGTATTCCTTCGATCACGAGGACGCGTCGTCGCAGTTCGAGTTCGATTTCAAATACGCCGATGCGTTGACCATGTGCGACCGCTACATCTTCTTCCGCTACATGGCGAAGCACTACGCTGCCGAAGAGGGCCTGATCGCTACCTTCATGCCCAAGCCCTTCGCCGACAAGACGGGCAACGGTGCGCACTTCAACATGTCGATGTATGACCTGGAAACCGGCAAGAATCTCTTCGCTCGACCCCACGCTGAAGACCCGCGTGGACTCGGCATCAGCGAGATGGCCTACCATTTCATCGGCGGTGTCTTGAAGCATGGCCGCGCCCTGTGCGCCACGTTTGCGCCCACCGTGAACAGCTATAAGCGCCTCGTGCGTCGCGGCTTGATGAGCTACTACAGCTGGGCTCCCGTCTTCAACAGCTACGGCCGAAACAACCGCACCAACTCCGTGCGCGTGCCCATGGCCGGTGGTCGTGTCGAGTCGCGCAACGCCGACGCTGCCTGCAATCCCTACCTCGCGGCCACGCTTGTGCTTGCCGCCGGTCTCGAAGGCATCCGCGAGAAGATCGATCCCGGTGCCTCGAACGAGGACAATCTCTACTCGCTCAGCGAAGCCGAACTAAGAGCGCGAGACATCAGCGAACTTCCGCGCACGCTCGACGAAGCTGTCCGAGCTTTCGCCGAAGATCCCTTCGTCGAAGCCACGCTCGGCACCGAGCTGCGCAACGAGTTTATCACCTACAAGAGCGAAGAGTGGCTGCAATACCACCAACGCGTCAGCCAGTGGGAGATCGATCAGTATGCGCGGTTGTTTTAAGGCGTGTGACGCTCTCGGATGAATGGCCTGAAACGTGCTTTCACCCTTCGGCATGACTCGTCGCATCCACGACTCGGTCCCCGACCTCCGCTCGCTGCTTCTGCGGCTAGGCGTGACGGTGATCGCTTATGTCTATGTCGGGTGTGGTGGGCCTGCTGGATCAGACCTGCGCGCTGCGGGATGAGCTGAAACGAGGCTCATGGCGGCAGCGGGTTTGGCATCACCCTTCGCCAGTTTCATCTCAATCACCTTCTGCTTCGTCATCCATGAAAGTCCTCACCGAATCGAATGTCCGCGCCGCCTGTGCGCAGCCTCCTTCCCTCACTCAGTTTTCCTCGCGCACGGGTGTGCGCAGTGCGCTTCCGCAGTGGAGCGTTGAACAGATCCAGGCCGAGATCCAGCGCATCGCTGAGCTGCCGCTCGCAAAGGCGACCACGCTTCCGTCGCAGGCCTACACCAGTCAGGAGTTCTTCGACTGGGAGGTGGATCACGTCTTCCGCAATGACTGGCTGCCGCTCGCGCATGTGTCGCAGATTCCTGCGGCGGGCGACTTCTTGAACATCGACATGCTCGGCGAGCCCTTGATCGTCGTGCGTGGCAAGGAGGATCGCGTTCGCGTGCTGTCGCGCATCTGTCCGCATCGCGCGATGGACATCATGCCGGGGGGCTTTGGTTACAGCGGGCATGGCATTGGCGATGCCAAGGAAGGCCAGCCCGGCTGCGGTCATGCGCGGCTCTTCATGTGCCCGTATCATGCGTGGACTTTCGAGCTGGATGGTCGGCTAAAAGGCTCGCCCGAGATGCAGAAGACGGAGGAGTTCGAGCGCGATGCGTGGGGGCTGAAGGAGTTCCGCTGCGAGGTGTGGAATGGCTTTGTCTTCGTCAATCTCGATGGCACCGCGCCTGAGCTGAATGATCGACTCGCGGGCTTGAGCGAAGTCCTCAGGCCTTGGCGTCTCGACGAGATGAAGATGGTGATCCAGATGGAATGGGACTGTCCGTTCAACTGGAAGGTGCTCGCGGAGAACTTCATGGAGTCCTACCACCACATCGGAGCGCACGCGAAGACGCTGCAGCCTATGATGCCTGCGAAGAACACCTGGAACGAAGAGGAGCGCCCTGCCTACATCCGCGCGCATCTGCCGCTGAAGGACGCGTTGTTTGAAGAGATACTATCCGCCCGAGCACGCGGCGAGCATCCGTATGGCTTCCCGAAGATCGAGTCGCTCTCCGATGAACTGTGCAAAGAGTGGCATCTCTTCCTGGTGCAGCCGCTCATGCTGATGTCGGCCAATCCTGACCGTCTCATCTTCTATCGCATGATGCCGCTCGGCCCAGATCGGATGAAGTTACTGACCACCACCCTCGTGCCCGCCAGCACCACCGAGCATCCCGAATGGCCCGCGATGCTCGAAAGCGAAACCAAACGCCTGCGCGACTTTCACCTCGAAGACATGGAGGTCTGCACCGCGGTGCAGCGCGGCTTCTATGCGAGCGGTTATCAACGCGGTCGCCTCAGCTATCTGGAGATGTCCGTGTGGCTAATTCAGCGCTACCTTGCTGCACGCACACGCGGCGTGTTGCCTGCGACCGACACACCACCCGCACCGTCGCAACGGCCATGACTTGGACAGGTCATTGTCTCTGTGGAGCCGTCACATACGAAGCGACTGGCGCGCCGCTGAACACCTCGCTGTGTCACTGCGAGGACTGCCGGCGCGCCAGCGGTGCACCGTTTCAAGGCTGGGTCTTCTTCCCGCGAACGCAGTTCAAAGTCCTCACCGGCGAACTGCGTGTTCATGCGTATGAAGGTCGCGAGCGATCCTTCTGCGCGGCTTGTGGATCACCCATCTCGTTCACCGACCAAGCCTATACCGATCTCATAGAAGTCACGCTCGGCACCATGGACAACGCCGCCGCACTGAAGCCCGATGACTACAACTGGATGGAGGATCATCTGCCCTGGATGCACCTTGATCCTTCGCTGCCACAGTTCATCCACAACGGTCCACCGCCATGTTTGACCTGACGAACAAAGTCACCGTCGTCACCGGTGGCGCGTCTGGTATCGGACTCGCCATCGTCGAGCGATTCATCGAAGCAGGAGCCAAGGTGCTGCTTGTGGATCGCAACGAAGCGCAGGTCGAAGGCGCGGTGTTTCATCAAGCCGATGTCTCCAGTGAAGAAGCCGTGCGCGGCATGTTAGAGCGCGCGAAGGCGGAGCTTGGTCGCGTGGACATCCTCATCAACAACGCGGGCATTCAACCGCTCGGCGTCGCCTTCGACGAACTCACACCGCAACTGCTCCAGCGCACTTTCGAAGTGAACGTGAACAGCGTCGCCTTCGGCATCAAGCACGGTGGGCAGTTCCTGGAGCGCGGTGGGCGCATCATCAACACCGGCTCCTTCGTCGGCATGATCGGCACGCCCAGCGGCACGGCATACTCGACCTCGAAGGCGGCTGTCATTCACCTGACCAAACTCGGTGCCATCGAACTCGCCCCACGCGGCATCACCGTGAACTGCATCTGCCCCGGCACGGTGCTCACGCCTGCGGTCACGAACATCCCAGACAATCCCGAGATCCCCTTCGTCAGCAAGATGACACCGCTCGGTCGACTCGCTCAGCCATCCGAGATCGCAGCGGTGTTTCACTTCCTCGGCTCCGACGACGCGAGCTACATCACCGGCGCGATCATCCCCGTCGATGGTGGCATCACCGCAGGCTGGAACGAGTATCCGCTCACGGCACCGGACAACGTCATCGGAGGGCAGTGGCATGATTGAGCTGGTAAATTGATGCTTGCCAAGGCTCTCAACGGAAGCTGATTAGGGTAACGGGTTGCTGACAGCCAGAAGCCACTCATTGCCGCAACCCAGTTCACCAAAATGATGCCAAATGGATACGATTTTGAGATGGATGTTGCCAACGGCTTAGATCATCTCTGCCCTCACTCCAGGCTTTCCAGAGTTCTTTTGTTTCGCCCTGATCTGCCAGAGCACCGCAGATACGGATTTGAGATTGATCATCTGATTCACATTCGAGACGGGCTTGTTGATCGCTTGCTTATAATTGAGTGCAAAAACCAGGAGGTGAGAGTTCAGGGACAGGCTTGGAATGTCACCTACAACGGTGAGAGTCATGACACGATCAGCCAGTTATGGAATCAATCGGTCTCGCTGCTGAGACATCTGTCTGATCAGGACTCCGGTAGACAGTTGAGCATCGTTGCCTGTGTAGTTTCATCTTATCCAACGCCGGTTGAGCAAGCGAAGAGAGGGCCGGACGACAGGGTGAGCTTTCACTTGTTTAACAAAGCTCGGTTCTTCGAGTGGTTAAAGATGCTGACTGCACATGTTCAGAGGGTGGAGCAATCACGAATTCTCACGGAATTGCGACAGGGTGTGGCCTTGCCCGAACTTGGGCGTCCAGACATTGCCAACGCGATTGCGTTCGTGAAGGATTGCAGACAATCACTTGATCTCGAGCTATTCCGTCGATTTCCGACCAGCATGGGAATGAGTTGGCGCAGTCAGGCCGCAATCAATGGAACAGCCGGGATGGGGAAGAGCGTCATGCTGGCGTATGTGCTGTTTGTGCTTTCATGCGACTACTGCGTCGAAGCCGATGACACTTCAGGCGCGAGGCGGCTCGTGCATTTAGGTCAACGCTCTGACGATTTGTGCCTCCCGAAGCACGCACTTCGCTCGATCGTGGCTTTTGGGATGAGTCAAAAGCAAGTAGGCGTGCTGCAATCACTTTGGCGGCACTTTGTGAGAGTCTTCGGATCGTTGGAGAATGGGCACCTTCTGCATTTTCACCAACCCACATTTAAGCAGTGGGACGCGATCATTCCCGATGAATGCAATGTTCTAATTGTTGACGAAGCTCACGACTTGCCGATTGAAGCTCAACGAATCATCGCTCGTTGGAAGGGCGAAGAAGACGATGAAGGAGATCAGCGGCGATATTTGTTGGTCGCTTGTGACCGACATCAGCGCTTACGGCTTGCCGGACACGGCGCTAACATAATCGATGGGCTCGGAGGTGGCGGATTCGCAAGTCACACGCTTCGACTAAGGCGCAACTATCGAAGCCCGTTCCCTGTCTATGCTGCGAGCTTGGCCCTGATGTTCCGATGGTTCGCAGAGTCGGGTCCGAAAGTGATTCCAGCGCGTGATGAGTTGGAGGGCTCGTTTGGATTCAAGGTAGAACAAAGAATGGGCCGAGAGCCCTGGGTTATGAGTGTAATCAACGACTCTCATCCTGGTAACCATTGGTGCTATACCGTGTCGCGATTTCTCAGTCCTCAAGACGCTCTCCGTCAGGTGCGGTTTCTTCGCCGAGAGGACGTTTTGTGGGTGCGATTCTGTTCAGAAGACGACTTCTTTGACTATGAACAATTGGCGGTATTCACTTACCACCCAATGGAGGGCGGAGGGTCTCCGGCTCTCATCGATAAGTATATTAAGGGCCAAGAGTTCAATGTAGTGGTGATCGAGGGATTGCCAGCAAATGCGATGATCAACTTGCAATCGACTGCCTCAACCGCCGATCCCGACGAAGCTGAGTGCAGAATGTGGCAAGCGAGGCGTGAACTGTATCTTTGTGCGAGCCGAGCGAATGTTTTTCTATTTTTCGTCCTGAAACCCGATGCCGAGGGCGAAGGCGAGCTTGAGCATTTGCTATCCCAGGTCCGAACACCATCAAGTGTCGAATCGAGACTGTGGGAGATTCGCTTTGCCGATGGTCATCCCACACGCAGACCCAGTGCGATAGATCATTTTAACGACAGCACTGCCACCGAGATAGTTCAGGCTACAGGTTCTTCAATTGTTACACTTCGCCCAACACTACCCCTCACATTCGGCTCACTTGTTGCCGCATTGCAGGCAGCGAAGGGGTTGGACCTCCAAACAAGCATGAGGCAAACCGTAGAGGCCATCAGTTCTCTTGGTCTCAGCGGAATCAGAACAGATTCAATGCTGCCAGTAGATCGCATTGGAGAGATCGAAGATCGCCTAGGAGTGCTTATCAGCGTTGATACAAATCCAGTCGCGAGTCCTAACTCGATGGGAGAAAATGAGCCCCAGAGAAAGCCGCCTGTTTCTCCTGAACTTAAGAGTGGCATAAGGGTTTCCGATGCAGCATCCCTCCTGGGTGTATCAAGTCAGCGCTTATTGGACCTGCTTCCCGTAAATTACCAAGCCAGCACGGTGCTGACGGATTCGGATATCCCAAGATTAGCTTCATACGCTACACGTCCATCAAACAATCTCGGTCCGACTACGACTGCGAACAAGAGTGAGGCGTCACCTCACCAGTGGAGTTCGACTCTGGCAGAACAGTTGGCGAGGAGAATGGAACAAGCCGACTACGTGCGGCAGAGAAAAATGGTCCGAACGTATGTAATGTTCCTTTCTGAGTTCGTGAAACTTTCACCGGAAGGAGAAGCGCATTTGCTGGCTTATCGCCCTCGTCACCGAGCATATTTTGCTCGGACCGAGGATGAAATTATGAGAGATCAGCCCTATGCCAGTGTGTATCGTTTAGCAAACAATGGGCTGTATGCGATGTGCACGTTGTCGAATGAATCAAAAATCACTGTCTTGCGGAAGGTTCTTGGCGACAACGGTGTGCCACCACAAGACGTTCGAGTCTTGTTGAGTATGCTCTGACCTCAGGGCAGGCAGAGGTTTATGTGAACGGCTGCCTCCGAAAAGATTCGATAGTTGCCCTTGATGCCACAGCGGTTAAACTCATCTCATGAGCACGATCACTGCGATCTTTGAACCCTCAGCCGACGGCACACTGCATCTGCCGGTGCCTGCGGCTTGGCGAAAGCTCTCGATCCGTGTGAAGGCAGAGATGGAGCCGGTATCTCAGTCAGCGAAGTCTGTCTCGGACGGGGGGCTGAAGGGCTTTGGCTGTCTGCGCGGGAAAATCTCAATGGCTGGAGATTTTGAGGAGCCTTTGGAAGACTTCAAAGACTACATGTGATGCGCCTGCTGATCGATACGCACGCTCTCATTTGGTTCTGCGAGGGGAATCCCTTGCTGAGCAGTGCGGCGCGAGCAGCGATGGAAGATGAGTCGAATGAGCGCTTCATCAGCCACGCCGTGCCTTGGGAAATGGCGATCAAGTTGTCGCTCGGCAAGCTGCATCTCCAGACGGACTATAATATGATCTTTCCAGGCGTGCTCGATGCCAACGGTTTTCAATTGTTGCCTGTGAACCTGGGGCACTATCGTGGTCTGGTTGCACTGCCTCGGCACCATGGCGACCCGTTTGATCGCCTTATGATTTGCCAGGCTCAGATTGAAGGGCTGACCATCGTCACCTGCGATTCGCAGTTCCCCGCCTACGGGGTGCCGCTGCTGTGGTGAGCGGCGCAGACCTTCATACTCCCTTGCACTGGCTTGCGTGGCACAATTGGTGCTGACTGGAGGCATCAACCCCCACTGAATGAGAGCCGCATCAACCTGGAACCAAGTCATCGGAGGGCAGTGGCATGATTGAGTTGCCGGACATGATCAACATCTCTGCCGGACGCCTCATCATGGGCACGGTGGGGGAGGATCGCTTTGCCAACTCGACGGAGCGACCTGAACACGAAGTCGTAATCGAGAAGCCGTTCGCGGTGTCGCGCTTTCCAATCACGGAGGGGCAGTGGTCCGCGTTTGTGGGTGGCGAGAGTTCATCTTTGCCCGTCGTGCGCGTCAGTTGGTGGGAGGCGATGAAGTATGTCGAGTGGCTGAGCGCGCAGACAGACAAGCCGTTCCGCCTGCTCACCGAAGCCGAGTGGGAGTATGCCTGCCGCGCTGGGTGCACGACCATCTTCAGCGTTGGCGACACGCTTGAGCCCGAGCA
>CAXNNN010000090.1:0-9643 GCA_964203095.1 Verrucomicrobiaceae bacterium
CCCAATCGCCCCCATCTCCAACCCTGTGCCTACAAGGACCACAAAGCCATCGTTCAGGCCCTACGCGCCGCACACGCGGCGGGCATGCTGCCTTCAGTGTCGGAGGAGCTTCTCTTCAGCCCCACACGCCCCAGCGAAGAACTCTATGAATACCTGAACGACCGCTGGCAAGTCACCAACCTCGCCGCCCATCCCGACTACCGAGCTCAGCTCGAATCGCACCGAATGAAGCTCGACCAGTGGATCACCCGCACCAAGGACAAAGGCTTCGAATCCGAAGCCATGTATGACAGCGACATGGCGGAGTATTTGAAGAAGGCCAATCCCGAGGTCGAGAGGAACATCGCCCTGATGAAGCAGTGGGCGAAAGAAGGCAAGTGAACGCAGCAAGGTGTTGCGAGAGGTTGCAGGGACGATGATTTCAGGCACGCTGCGGGATGCCTCGCCGCTTCTTACTCGCTGTCCTCTTCATCGTCTCGTGCTGCACGACCCACGCCTTCGTCGTGCCCGAAGGCGGCGCAGAGATTGGCAGTGGTGGAGTGCAGGCTTCGGTCAATCCAAGCGCCGGCAAGGTGGAGTCGCTGAGCGTCGGCAAGCGCATCACCATCGCGCAGCCAGACGAATCGAAGGCCTACAGCGCGCAGTTCACCGCCCCTATCGCGACCGCCATCGCGAAGGATGAGCGTGTGTTCGCCATCATCAAAGCACGCATCGTGGGTGAGGCGGCGTTCGGCGAGGTCCTCGCGAAGCTCCAACTCAAGGGCGCGCCTTACACCTCCTTTGGCCCCACGATCGGCGTCGGCGTCCTGCATGAATGGGCAGAGCTGCCCGTCACCTTCGTCGCGACGGAAGCCATTGAAGCCAGCAAAGCGGCCGTTGTGCTGCTCTGCGGGCACAAGGCGCAGAGCATGGAGATCGAAAGCATCCGCGTGCTGAAGTTCCCCGCGAGCACGGACGTCACAGCCTTCCCGCGTGCGAAGCCCATCAAGCGCACCTACCCAGGTCGTGAAGGGGATGCTCCGTGGCGGAAGGCTGCGCTTGAACGCATTGAACAGCACCGCAAGTCAGACCTCACACTGACGCTGACCGGCGCTGATGGGAAGCCACTTGCCGATACGGAGGTAACACTCACGCTGCGCAGACATGAGTTTGGCTTTGGCTGTGCCATCAATGCCAAGCGCATGTCCAGCCAGAGCCCCGACGACCAGCGCTATCGAGACATCATCGACCGACTGTTCAGTATCGTGGTCTTCGAGAACGACCTCAAGGATGGGCAGTGGCCAGCCGACATGGACGAGAAGCGTCGCCATGAACGAAATGCTGAACTTGATCGTGCCTTCGACTGGTTTCAGGCACGGCACATCGCCGTGCGTGGACATTACCTGATGCAGGTCGCCACCCCATATAACTTGCAATCCATCACCGACACCCAGCTGATTCAACGCATCACGACAGACAGCGTGCGCGAGCGCATGGCCTTTGTGAAGGATCGCGTGATCGAATGGGACGTGATCAATCACCCCATCGCCTGGGGCGGTGCTGACATGCTGAACAAGCGTCCCGGATTGGAAAAGCTGGACCGCGAGGTTTTCCAGCTCGCTCGTTCGCTGACGACGCTGCCGTTCTTCGTGAACGAAGACCAAGTCTTCCGCCCTGGCCCGCAGTGCGACGACACCTTCGTTTACATCAAGGCCCTGAACGAGGCGGGCATGACCGTGGCGGGCCTGGGCAATCAGGCGCACTTTCACGAGAGCTACTTGCCCTCACCCGAGCACCTGCTCGCCGTGACGGATCGTTTTGCACAGATTGTGCCCCACCAATCGATCACCGAGTATGACATTGTCACAAGTGAGGATGAGGAACTCGCCGCTGATTACACACGCGATGCATTGATCGCCGTCTTCAGCCATCCGGCCTACACTAGCTTTCTGCTCTGGGGGTTCTGGGAGGGCGCGCACTGGAAGCCCGAGGCCGCGTCGTGGAATAAAGACTGGACCCTGCGAGCACGTGGTAAGGTCTTGGAAGAATGGCTCGGCAAACGGTGGCGCACGGAGGTCACCCTGAAGACGGATGCCAAGGGCCAAGTGGCTTGGCGTGGCTTCCCCGGCGGGTATGAGCTGAAGGCCAATTCACAAACCAAGATGGTCGCTGTGACGAAGGCCAAGCCCACAAGCCAGGTGAAGTTTTAAACTCACTGACGGGTTCGTGGAGCAGCGACGATCTCATCCATCTTCGCGATCATTGCCTGGAGCCGGGCGGGCTCTCGTGCGCTGACGTCCCTCAGCTCGGCGGGATCATCCGGCAGATAATAAAGGCGGTGCAGCGGGGCCTGGCTTTCGTCGCGGGTTTTCATCGTGACCACAGCTTGGGATTTGCCCTTGGTTTTCATGCGCACGAGCTTCCACTCGCCCATGCGGAGGCCGAGGTTGGTGCCGTTGTTGTCCTGCTGAAGCAGCGAATCGCGGCCTTTGGCACCTTTTTCCCCGAGAAGAGCCGGGAGGATGTTCTGGCTGTCGAGGCAGGCGTTTTCAGTCAAAGCGGCTTCGGTGAGCGCGGCAAAGCTCGCAGCGAGATCGACGGTGCAGACGACTTCATCCGAAACGCCCGGCTGAATGCGGGAAGGCCAGGTGACGATGAAAGGCGTGCGCGTGCCACCTTCATAGACGCTGTATTTGCCACCGCTAAACGGCCCGGCAGGCTCGTGAGAGCCGAGTTGTGTCACCGCGCCATCCACATAGCCGTCGTCGAGCACCGGGCCGTTGTCGGAGCAAAGCACGATAAGGGTGTTTTCGGCCAGTTTGAGGCGTTCGAGCGTCTTCATGATCTCGCCGACACTCCAGTCGAATTCGACGATGGCATCCCCTCGATAGCCGAGCGTGGTTTTGCCTTGGAAACGCTCGTGCGGCATGCGCGGCACATGGATGTCGTGGCTGGCGAAGTAGAGAAAGAAGGGCTCTTTCGCATGGGCTTCGATCCAGCGGTTCGTTTCGTTGATCCAGGCATCGCCGAGGTCTTCATCGCGGAAGCGGGCCGCCGTGCCGCCGGTATAAAAACCGATGCGCCCGATGCCGTTGTGAATCGTCTGGTTATGACCGTGCGTCCAGTTCATGCGCAGCGTGTCGCGATGCGTGATGCCGGTGGGATGATTTTCATCCGGTGCCTTGTCACCGACCCAGAGCGGGTCTTTCGGGTCGAGATTCCGCACGCGATGATCGTCCACATAGACCTGCGGCACGCGGTCGTTCGTCGTCGGCAGGAGCAGGCAGTGATCAAAGCCGATCTCCAGCGGCCCGGGCTTCAAGTCGCCATTCCAGTCCGGTTTCGGATCGCCCAGGCCGAGATGCCATTTGCCGATCACCGCCGTGGCGTAGCCGGCCTTTTTCAAGATCGACGCCATCGTTTCCGTGCCTGGCTTGATGATCGCCGGACCATTCGGCGGCGCCACGCCGGTGCCTTTTTGACGAAACGCATACGTTCCCGTCAGCAACGAGAAGCGTGTCGGCGTGCAGGTAGAAGCCGAACAGTAGCCGCTGGTGAAGCGCAGACCTTTCGCGGCCAGTTGGTCGATGTTTGGCGTCGTCACCGATTTCGCGCCGTAGCATCCCAGATCGCCGTAGCCCAGGTCATCGGCCATGATGACGATGATGTTGGGCTTCGCCGCGACGAGCGAGGAGCTGAGAGCAAAGAGGAAAACGGTGATGAATCGGGTCATGGCGTGGAAACGAGCCGGGGATCGGCTGCATTACGAGGAAGTTTTGATTCATGCCCGCGTTCAAAGCAGAACATGCGCCTGATCCTCTTTCTGTTCGCCCTCTGCCCTTCGCTGCTGTTACCCGTCGTAGCATTGGCAAAGGAGGGTGCCGCACCACCCCCGAATTTTCTCCTCGTGATGGTGGATGACATGGGCTTCTCCGACCTCGGCTGCTACGGCAGCGAGATCGACACACCGAACATGGACAAGCTCGCGGCGGGTGGTGTGCGCTTCACGCAGTTCTACAACACCGCCAAGTGCCACTCATCACGCGTCAGTCTCCTCAGCGGTCGCTGGTGCCGACAGGCGGGCGATGAGAGTCTTAGCCGCGCCGTCACCATTCCCGAAGTGCTCGCACCTGCCGGATACTTCACCGCGATGGCGGGCAAGTGGCATCTCAGCAAAGAACCCACCGACTTCGGCTTCCAGCGCTACTTCGGCCATCTCTCGGGTGCCACCAACTACTACTTCGGGGACAAGACCTTTCGTTTGAATGGCGAGAAGTGGACCGTGCCGGAGAAAGGCTTCTACACCACCATCGCCAACGTTGATTTTTCGCTGAAATTCATTGGCGAGGCACGCAGCGCGAAGAAGCCTTGGATGACCTACATCGCCTTCAACGCGCCGCACGCGCCCCTCCAGCCGCTGGAGCAGGATTACCGCAAATACCTCGGTCGCTACGATGCGGGATGGGATACGATCCGCGCCGCTCGTGTCGCGAAGCAGAAGCAAATCGGCCTACTGCCCGCCAGTTTACAAGAATCGCCACGCCCGGATCATGTCCGTGCCTGGGATCAGCTCGATGATGCGCATCAGGTATGGGAGGCAAAGCGAATGGCGGCCTACGCGGGTTTGATCGACCGCATCGACCAGGAAATGGGCCGACTCATCACCGATCTCGAAAAAGCAGGCGAACTCGACAACACCGTCATCCTCTTCGTCTCCGACAATGGCGCGTGTCCCTATGATCGCGGTCGCCCTGAGCCCGATGCGCAGCCCTTTGATCCCAAGACAAATTGGAGCGACAGCACCGGCTGGGCTTGGGCGCGGACCTCGCCCTTCCGCTATTACAAGCAGAACCAGTTCGAGGGCGGCATCTCCACACCTGCCGTCCTGCACTGGCCCGCCGGTTTGAAACACAAAGCTGGCAGTGTCATTGATGCACCCGCACATATCGTCGATGTGCTGCCCACCTTTGCCGAACTTGCCGGTGCCAAGCTGCCGGAGACGTTTCCAGACCGCGAACTCACGCCGCTCGCCGGCATCTCGCTCGCGCCCATCATCGCCGGTGGTGAAATCAAAGCGCGTCCGCCGATCCATCTACTCTTCGCGAGTGATCGCGGCCTGCGCGATGGCGAATGGAAGCTCGTCAGCTACAAAAGCCAGCCCTGGGAGCTCTATCACATCCCCACCGACCGCACCGAGCTGCAAAACGCCGCCGCGCAGCATCCCGACATCGTCCAGCGAATGGTGAAGCAATGGCATGACATGAGCGAGAACGTGCTCATGACGAAGGGCAAGGAACTCTCCCCTGTTGCCGCCGAGGCCACGCCGCAAACCAATCGCGAATGGACCAACTACGACAAGCCGCTCACCGAAGGCAGGCTGCGCCAAGGCAAATCGCAGGCCGCCACACTCCCACGTGCTCGCAAAGGCACCACGCTCTCCGTCGAGGGCACTCAACTCATCCTCCAATGCACGGGCAACGATCCAGGTCTCGCCTTTGAAAAACTCGCCATCTCACAACCCGGCCCCTACACCCTCGAGTTCAGCCTCCAAAGCAAATCCACCGGCGCAGGAGAACTCTACTGGACCACTGACGCAGAGACCATCCTGCCCAAAGGCAAACACCTCGACTTCGAGGTGAAGCACGACGGCGAATGGCATGACATGAAACTCGTTATTGATGAAGCGAAGACACTCCATGGCCTGCGGTTCGACCCGTGTAGTGGTGAGGGTGAAGTGAAGATTGAAGGCCTCACGCTCAAAGCCGCTGACGGGAAGGTGCTGGCGAAGTGGCCGTGAGGAAGTGATTGAAGTTATGTAGCCAAGAAACGCGTCTTCATCGAAGACTCCCCGCACAGTCACGATCTCGTTAGGGATTGAATACTCAACGCAGACAGTATCATCCAAGCAGCCTCCTGTTATGACTCGCAGCTTACTCACCGCCCTTGCCCTCGTTAGTGTTTCGGCCTTGCCAGCCCAAGACCCGCCACAGGTCCGTATCGAAAAAGCCATCTCCTATCTTCCCGCTGAACGAGTGGAGAAGGCTGATCTTTATCTATCTGAGAAGTTCGAAGACGGGAAGAAATACCCTGGCGTGCTGATCATTCATGGAGGCGGCTGGACCGGTGGCAAACGCGATGCTGCGCGCGAGATCAATATCGGCACCACGCTGGCTTCGCATGGCTACGTCTGCATGAGCATTGACTACCTGCTGCACGATCCCAAATCGGACAAGCTGTGCTGGCCACAGAACCTGCACGATTGCAAAACCGCTGTGCGCTGGATGCGCGCCAATCAAGAGCGCCTGCATTTGGATACGGCGCACATCGGCGTGATCGGCGGCTCCGCAGGCGGGCACCTTGCCTGCATGGTCGGCGTCACCGGATCCAGCGATGGCCTTGATCCCTCTGGCCCCTATAGCGAGCAGTCATGCGCGGTGAGCTGCGTGGTGGACATGTATGGTCCCGCCGACTTGGAGAACTGGAAGGACATCTCCGCGCTACGCCAGAATCGGCAGCAGGCACCGGATCTATACAAAGCCTTCTCCGTGTTGACCTACCTCAACAAGGGCGATCCACCTTTTCTCATCCTGCATGGCACGGCAGATACCACCGTGCCCTTGTCGCAGTCTGAGACTCTCGCAAACGCTCTGAAGCAACAAGGCATTCAGCATCACCTGGAGATCATCGAAGGCGCTCCTCACACCTTTCATCTCCAGCCGAAGCAGAAGGACCTTCGTCCCTTGGTGCTGCCGTTCTTTGATCAGCATTTGAAGCCGTAGTCCGCTCCTTCAGCTTGGACACTCTTTGCCGCCCCATCGAAGGCGGAGAGCATTCGAGCGAAGTTGTCCCCTCATCGCCGCGTATGACATGTCTGTCATGCTTTGCCGCCTTATCCAGCTTGGCACCTTCATCGTGTGTGCGAGCGCCTTCCCCGCTGAGCACTGGGCGTTTCAGCCACTGAAGGCGGTCGAAGGGGCAAGCATGGATGCGTTGATTCAGAGGAAGCTCGCTGAGCAGGGCTTGAAGCCGTCTCCCCGGGCGGATGCACGCACGCTCATCCGCCGTGCCACATTTGACCTCACTGGCCTGCCGCCGTCAGACTTGGTTGATGAGCCTGCCTTGTCAGATCAAGACTATGCCCGCCTGCTGGACACGCTGCTGGCGAGTGCCCACTACGGCGAGCAATGGGCGCGTCATTGGCTGGATGTGGCTCGCTACTCCGACACCAAGGGCTACGTCTATGCCCGCGAAGAGAAGAACTGGGTTCATGCCACGCCGTATCGCGACTGGGTAGTGCGGGCTCTGAACGACGACATGCCCTACGACCGCTTCCTGCGGTTACAAATCGCCGCCGATCAGATTGTGCCGCCCCCATCACCCGACCTCGCGGCGATGGGCTTCCTCACTCTCGGACGGCGTTTTCTAGGGGTCACGCACGACATCATTGATGACCGCATCGACGTCGTGACACGCGGTGCACTCGGACTCACGGTGGCCTGCGCACGCTGCCACGATCACAAATTTGATCCCATCCCCACTCGCGACTACTACGCACTATACGGCGTCTTCCAGAGTAGCGCAGAAGCCTTGGTGCCATGCTCTCAAAATGACAGCTCAGAGCTGGCCGCCTTGAAGAAAGCGAACCGCGACCTGATGACCAAACGCCGCCACGAGCAGATGGCCCGCACGCGCGCACGAGCCGCTGACTACGTGGCCGCGCAGAAGGAATTGGAGAAGTATCCCGAGGAAGTCTTTGGCCAGCTTCTCGATGAGAAGGACCTCAATCCTTTCATCGTGCATCGCTGGACGGCGTGGCTGAACAAGCACCCGCATAACGCTCTCACAGACAGCGTGCTCGCCGGCCCCGATTCGCCTGCCTATGTGCCGGATGAACACATCGCGAACATCGAGATGTATTTCCCAACAGGCATCACCACGGAGTTGTGGAAGTCACAGGGCGACGTGGACCGGTTCATCATCAAGAACAACACCGCCCCGGATCACGCGACCGTCTTGTTGGATCGTGCTAGGCCGAGCATCCCGCGTGTCTTCATTCGCGGCAATCCGCTGACGAAGGGAGATGCCGTGCCACGACAGTTCTTGAGTGCGTTCGGCCCACAGACGCCCTTCACGAAAGGCAGCGGTCGCCTGGAACTCGCACTGGCCATCACCGACCCGCGCAATCCGCTCACCGCACGTGTGATGGTGAACCGGCTCTGGCAGCACCACTTCGGTCGTGGCCTCGTCAGCACGCCAAGTGACTTCGGCAAGCAAGGCAGTCCACCCAGCCATCCTGAGTTGCTCGACTGGCTCGCACAGCGCTTCATCGACTCCGGCTGGAGTATCAAAGCGATGCACCGGCTCATCATGTTGTCGGAGACTTATCAACAAAGCAGCCAGACCAGTGACCCGCGTGATCCTGACAATCGCCTGCTCTCCCGCATGAATCCGCATCGGCTGAGCTTCGAGGAGGCACGGGATGCTTGGCTCGCTGCTTCGGGCCTTCTGAACTGGAGCGTTGGCGGTCGGCCTTCGCCATTGTTCGCAGCCAGCAACACTCGCCGCACGCTTTATGCATTGGTGGACCGGGAGAACGTGCCCACGGTCATGCGCACGTTTGACTTTGCGAATCCCGACCTCTCCATCCCTCAACGCACCGAGACCACGGTGCCGCAGCAGGCGCTCTTCGGCATGAATCATCCCTTTGTCGTGCAGCAGGCGAAGGCGCTGCTGAATCGAACAGATGTGAAGTCCGCTGATGCCACCACACGCGTCCGCTGCATCTATGAGCATCTCTATCAACGCTCACCCAGAGCAGATGAACTGAGCTTTGCGCTCGGTTTTGTTCAGGATGATCAAACGCCCATCATCGCCACCGCCGACCACGCGAAGTCCTGGCAATACGGCTACGGTGAGTGGGATGAGAGCACGGGACGTATGAAGAACTTCAAGCCATTGCCCCACTTCACTGGCAGCGCGTGGCAAGGCGATGAAGCATGGCCCAATGAAACACTCGGTTGGGCGCAACTCACAGCCACTGGCGGGCATCCAGGCAATGACCGCCAACATGCCGTTGTGCGCCGTTGGACCGCGGATACTGCTGGCAACTACGACCTCCGCTCCACCGTGCTGCATGAGCCACTCGTCGGCGATGGCATCCGCGCCTTTGTGAGCCACTCACGTCTTGGCAAGCTGCGCAGCGCCACGGTGTTGGGGGACGATGCGGAGATGAATCTCGACGCCATTGCCTTTCAAGCGGGTGACTCCCTCGACTTCATCGTGGACATCGGCGTCGGACTGAACAGTGATCAGTTCCTCTGGTCCCCAACCATCACACCCAGCATCCCACTCACCACCGGCTCTGGTGGTGATGTTCCCCATGACACCTGGGACGCTGAAAAAGACTTCTCCGTTCAGCCGGAATCGCAACTCAATGCTTGGGAGCAACTCGTGCAGGTGCTCATGCTGGCCAACGAGTTCATGTTTGTTGATTGATATGAATCTGCCTCTTACCCGACGAGACTTTCTGCGCCGCTCTGGCATGGGCATGGCGGCGCTTGGGCTGGCGGATTTACAGGCCGCGAAACCGCATTTCGCGCCGAAGGCGAAGCGAGTCATTCACTTCTTCCTTAATGGCGGGCCGTCGCATGTCGATACGTTTGAT
>CAXNNN010000091.1:0-9462 GCA_964203095.1 Verrucomicrobiaceae bacterium
ATCTGGTGGCGGGCATGGCCTGGATGCAGAATTGACTGAGCTCCGCTTCGTCCATGCGATTTGCATTCGCCTCCTCCGGCGAATGGCAAATGAAGCCGCTTACGCGGCATGGCATTCATTCACCCGACGGCACAACGCCCGACACAAGCTGTAGGGTCATCTTTTTGGCGGACGTTACAAGGCGGTGCTCGTCGATGCAGATGACGCGCTCTACCTGCCGACGCTGATTGACTACGTGCATCTCAATCCCGTGCGTGCTGGCTTGGTGCGTGTGGAGGAAGGGGTGGAAACATTTGCGTTGTCCAGTCTTTCCGCGTGCTATGTGCTGCCGCCCTCCAAGCGCAAGCCCTGGGTGCAAGCCGAGCGTGGGCTGAGGACTCGCGGCTTTCAGGATCAGGCCGCAGGGCGTCGTCGCTACCTGGAGCACCTGGAACGACGTGCGAAGCTGGAAGGCAAAGAGGCTGGGCGAGGCATGCCTGGGGAACAGAGCCTGCAATCCACGCTGCAACGGGGCTGGTTCTTTGGCTCGCAGGTGTTCAAGGAGAAGCTGTTGCAGTTGGCCGAGCAGGCGTTGAAGGCGAGCACGAAGCGCAGCAATCAACGCCCAGGGGATGAAGTGAAGGAGCACTCGGAGCAACGAGCGAAGGCCCTGATCGAAGCAGGCATGGCGGTGTGTAAGCTGACCCCGGCGCTGCTGGAAGCGCTGCCCTTTGGCAATCAGCGCAAGGTGCTGGTGGCTCTGGCGGTGAAGCGTGAGACCACCGTTCCTCTGACTTGGATCGCGGAGCAGTTGCGAATGAGCACTCGCAGCACGGTGAGCCGGGAGACGACGACTTTGATGAAAACCTTGTCCAAGACTCGAAAGAAGACCAAGCTGTATGCAGCGATCCTCTCCAAGGCAGTTTGAACCACGGGAATGATGAAATGTAGTTCACCTCAGCCCTTTCCTTGATCTTGCGCACGGTGACAAACACCGATGAAGCCCCCGGGGGCACAGAGCCCAGCTACAACAGCATTGAACGCCACGCCCCGGTTGTAGCTGGCCTCTGTGAGGCGGAACCTGAGACGCTTCCGCACAGCCTGACCGTCGCGCAGGCCCAGGCGTGCACAAGCCTGACATTCAGAACCACAAAAAATATTGTGTGGATCGCAAGATGCTTCGCGCCGAGTCGTAGGTATCATCGAACTCACCCCCTTCTTCCCCATGAAAATGCATCCCCTCTGCCAAGGTAATCATTCGGACATGACCGCTGGTCAAAGCCGTCGTGACTTCCTCCAACTCGGTGCCATCGCCGGCCTTGGCTTGACTCTGCCAGAGATGATGAAGCTGCAGGCATCTATCGAGATGCACGGCGTCGAAACCTTCAAGCCGATCGCTGACTCGGTGATTCATATTTACCTTCCCGGCGGCATGGCTCAGCATGAGTCCTGGGATCCGAAGCCTTTCGCGGCTCCTGAATACCGTGGTCCTTACAGCCCAATCAAGGGCGTGACCGGCGAATATGTCGGCGAGAAGTTCGCCAACATCGCCAAGATCATGGACAAGATCACGATCATTCGCTCCATGACCCACGGCGAAGCAGCGCATGAGCGCGGCACGCACAACATGTTGACCGGCTACCGCCCGAGCCCCGCGATCAAGTTCCCTAGCTTCGGCAGCGTGATCTCGCACGAGCAAGGTAGCCGCAACAATCTGCCCCCCTACGTGGCAGTGCCGAATGTCTTCGCTCCTGAGCAGAACTCCGGCTACATGAGCAGTGCTTACGGCCCCTTTGCGCTGGGCAGCGATCCAGCGGACAAGAATTTCACCGTGCGCGACCTGCTCGCGCCAAAGGACATCGACATGAAGCGCTTCGACCGTCGTCGCAGCCTGCTCGGTTCCGTGGACGAACACTTCCGCACCCTGGAAAAGAGCGATGCGCTCAACGCCATGGACAGCTTCTATCAGGCTGCTTACGGCCTGATCAGCTCCAGCCAAGCTCGCGAAGCTTTCAATCTGAATGCCGAAACCAACAAGCTGCGTGACGAATACGGCCGCAACACCGCCGGTCAGCGCTTCCTGCTTGCCCGCCGCTTGGTCGAGGCCGGTGTACGCATGGTTTCCGTGAACTATGGCGGTTGGGACCACCACTCCAATATCAAGAGCGCCTTCGACGGTCAGGCCCCAAGCTTCGACGTCGCCTACGCCCGCCTCATCAAGGATCTGGAAGAGCGCGGCATGCTGGAGCGCACCCTTGTCCTGGTCAGTTCCGAATTCGGCCGCACACCGAAGATCAACGGCACGAATGGCCGTGACCACTGGCCGCGCGTCTTCTCGGTCGCCCTGGCTGGCGGCGGTGTAAAGAAGGGCATGGTCTATGGCACCTCCGACGCCCTCGGTGGTGAGCCCGACACCAACCCTGTCGGCCCAGAAGATTTGGCCAAGACCATGTATCGCCTCATCGGCATCAATGGTGAGAAGCGCATCGTCGCCGACGGCACTCGTCCGATCGACATCGTCAACGGCGGTCGCATCCTCACTGAGATCCTGGCCTAAAGGTTTGTGTTTTTTAAGGTTGATTGATTCAGCGGCGGTGCAGGGCAACCTGCACCGTTTTTTGCGTCCCCGCGCAGCGGGCCCCTGCCCCAGGCAAGCGGGGGCAGCGCCGCGTCAGGGGCAGGCCAAATCCGACTTGATCCCCAGCTCACCCAGCCAGGATAGAAACAGGCGGCTGATCTCCACCCGCTCAGCCTCGGTGAGCGGGACTGTCTGAGGGTAAATGCACTGGCCTAACCCCTCGGGCGACACCAGAATGTCGTCTTGCGGCACGCCAGACATCTCCACATACACTTCCAGCATGCGGTCGCCCGCCTTGTAGTAGATGAATTCCGACCGTCCATCCTTGTCCATAATGAAGCCCTCGGGCAGTGACGGTGCCACTCGGAGCCGCTGGTCCACCGCCGCCCGTTGGCTCGCCGTGTGCATTTTTTCCAGTTGTTCAGCGTTCATAAGCTTCGTGGGCGGCAACCAAACCGCTGCCGCGGCCCTGCTCAAGGCCATCTTTAAGTGACCTGCAAGCCTTGCACACGGTCCAACGAACGTCCTCAAGTGGCCTGGTGGGGCTGGAAAAGTCCACGGCAGCCGCGAGAAGACGTTGAAGGCGGGCGGTGCGTCCGCTTGGATGTCGGCCACCATGTTTCCCGCTGACCTTTCGCTTCGCCTGCACCAAACCGGTGTGCTCGCCGTGCTCATTCTGGATCGCCCGGAGGATGCCGTGCCGGTGGCTAAGGCGCTGCTGGCAGGCGGGGTGAACATCATGGAGCTGACCCTGCGCACGCCCACCGCGCTGGACGCCTTGAAGCGCATCCGTGCCGAGGTGCCAGAAATGATCGTGGGCGCAGGCACCATCTTGACGCCTGAGCAGGTGGTGGACGTGGGGAACGCGGGGGCGGCCTTCGGCGTTGCCCCAGGGACGAATCGCCGTGTCATCGAAGCGGCCCAACGCCTGGGCCTGCCCTTCGCTCCCGGCGTGTGCACGCCCTCGGACATCGAGTCCGCCATCGAGGCCGGGTGCACCTTGCTCAAATTCTTCCCCGCCGGTCCCTGCGGCGGCCTACCCTACCTACGCAGCATCGCCGCCCCGTTCACGCATCTCGGCGTGAAGTTCATCCCCCTCGGCGGGATCGACGCCAGCAACGCCGCCGACTACCTGGGTGAGTCGAGCGTGCAAGCCCTCGGCGGCTCCTGGCTCGCACCGCGCGATGTCATTCAGAGCCAAGACTGGGCAACGATCACGGAGAACGCGCGACGTTCGGTGGAGATTGTGAAGCAGGTGCGTCAAGCTTGAGCCGTCTCGCGGAACTGCCGCGGTGTCATGCCGGTGGCTTCGCGAAAGGCGCGGGTGAAGGCGCTGTGGTCGCAGTAGCCGCAGTCGAGGGCGACTTCGGCGATGGGTTGCGGGGTGTCGCGTAGCAAATGCGCGGCGGCTTCCAGGCGCTTGCGGGCGATGACTTGTCCCGGCGTGAGCTGGAAGATGCGCCGGAGCTGACGGGCAAAGCGCACCAGGGTCAGGCCGGCCTTCTTCGCCAGCAGTGAGGGGGAGACTTGGCTGTCGCTGAAGTGCGCCTCCAAATAGTCGAGTGCACGCACCACGCCGACGGGAATGGCATCCCGCCCGCCCTGGGTGTGCAGATCGCGCGAGATGCCGATGAGCCCGGTGATGCTGCCAGCGGCATCGGTCAGCGGCACCTTCGTGGTGAGGCACCAACCGGGGCGACCTTGGCGGTGCCAGTGCAGCTCTAGCTTGTTAATGAGGCGTGCGCCGTTCAGCACGTCGCGGTCCTGCTTCTCATAGCTGGCGGCGAGGTCGGCGGGGAACAGATCTCGCACGGTGCGGCCAAGGATGGCTTGCTTGTGCGCCACACCACAGCGCGCGACCCAGGACTGATTCACGTGAAGGTAGCGCCCAGCCGTATCCTTCACGAAGAAGGCGACATCCGCCATCTGATCGAAGACGATCTCCAGCACACTGGCGCGAAGCGAGGAGTCTGGAAGGCCGGTCATTGTGCAGAAACAATCACCGCAGTCGTGCATTAGCGTCAAGACAAGGCGTGTTTGCCATGTGATGATCGAAGCATGGCTACCCAACCGCACTGGACCGGCGTCTACCCCGCTGTCGTCACGCAACTGAACGAAGATCAATCCCTGAACCTGGCGGGCTGCACGGCGCACTGGGAAGCGATCATCGACTCCGGCGTGCAGGGGTTGATCGTCTGCGGCTCGCTGGGCGAAAACCAGTGCCTGCAACCCGATGAAAAGCGCGCCGTGGTGCAGCACGCGGTCGCCGTGGCCGCAGGTCGCGTGCCGGTGATCACGGGGGTCGCCGAGATGAGCACGCGGGCAGCCATTACTTACCTGCATGACTGCGAGAAGCTGGGGGCGTCCGGCTTCATGATCATGCCGCCGATGGTCTACAAGTCGGATGCTCACGAGACGGAGCGATGGTTCCGCACGCTGGCCGGGGCTACGCCTTTGACCTGGATGCTCTACAACAACCCCGTCGGCTACCACACGGATGTGACGCCCGAGATGTTCGTGCAGATGGCGGAGATCCCCAACCTAGCCGCGATCAAGGAGAGCAGTGCCAACACGCGGCGCATCACGGAACTGCGCAACCTCACAGGCACGCGCTACCAGATCTTCACCGGGGTCGATGATTTGTTCCTGGAGTCGGCCATCCTCGGCATCGACGGCTGGGTGGCGGGCAGCGGCATCGCCTTCCCCAAGGAGAATCAAAAGCTCTGGGACTTAACGCGTGAGCAGCGGTGGGACGAAGCCCGTGCGCTCTACCAGTGGACGCAGCCGCTGATGAAGCTGGATACGCACATCCACTTCGTCCAGTACATCAAGCTGCTGTGCCAAGAGACTGGCCTGGGCAAAGAGTGGGTGCGCGAGCCTCGCCTGCCGCTCGCCAGTGCCGAGCGCGAACAGGTGCTAGCGATCATACGCACGGCGCTGGCCAAACGCCCCACCCTCTGAAAGACTGCCGAGCCATGAAACCCCCACGCTATCGCCTGCTGATCGCCCTCGCCGCATTCCTCCCCCATCTCAACGCCAGCGCAGCGGATTACAAGACCCAGGTGATCGCTGGCTGGACCGTGAATGTCAATACGACGCTGAAGACCCAGGATGCAAGCGCGCTGAAGACGGCCCTGCCGCTGCTCACGGCACAGCTCGACGAGATCATCCGCGTAGTTCCCAAGGCCGCCGTGGTGGAACTGCAAAAGGTGCCACTGTGGTTCTCGCCGCCTTATCCGAACAAGCCGCAGGGAGCCGCGTATCATCCGAACATCGACTGGCTGCGCGCGAATGACCGCAACCCCGCGATGGCGAAGGGCATCGAGTTCACCAACGTGCGCATCTTTGAAGCGGAGACCCGGCGGATGCCGAACTTCGCCCTGCATGAGCTGGCCCACGCCTACCATGATCGCGTGCTGCGGCTGGGCTTCGCCAATCTAGAGATCAAGGCGGCCTATGAGCGGGCCAAGGCCAGCGGTACCTATGATCATGTGGAGCGCAAGGACGCGCAGGGCCAGAGCCACTTCGCGAAAGCCTACGCGATGACGAACCCTCAAGAATACTTCGCCGAGACGACGGAGGCATTCTTCAGCCGGAATGACTTCTACCCCTTCCACCTAGCGGAACTCAAGCAGCACGATCCCGTGGTCGTCACCGTGCTCGAACGCCTGTGGGGCGTCACGCCCAAGCCATGAGCCTGAAGCGCATTTCCATCATCGACTCCCACACCGGCGGCGAACCCACGCGGGTGGTGCTCAGCGGCGTGGCGCGCGCGGACCTGGAATTCTATCGCCGAGCAATCATCGGCGAGCCACGCGGGCATGAGGTGATCGTGGGGGCCTTGCTCGTCGAACCGCAAGACCCGAGCTGCGCCGCAGGCGTGGTCTTCTTCAACAACGTCGGCCTGCTCGGCATGTGCGGCCATGGCATGATCGGGCTGATCGCCACGCTGAAGCACCTGGGCCGCATCACAGCGGGCGAGCACCGCATTGAGACGCCCGTCGGCACCGTGACCGCCACCTTGCACGACGATGAACGCGTGAGCATTCGCAACGTCGTGTCGTATCGAAAGGCCAAGAGCGTGAAGGCTGGCAGCGTCACGGGGGATGTCGCGTATGGCGGCAACTGGTTCTTCCTGGTCGCGGACCATGGCCTAGCACTCACACGCGAGAATATCCCACAGCTCACGCAGGCCTCCTTGCACATCCGCGAAGCGGTGCGGGCCGCTGGCTTTCCCGAGGTCGATCACGTCGAACTCTTCGCGCCGCCTCACGATGCGACCCATGACAGCCGCAGCTTCGTCCTGTGCCCCGGCGGTGAATACGACCGCTCGCCCTGCGGCACAGGCACGAGTGCGAAACTCGCCTGTCTCGCCGCCGACGGGAAGCTCTTGCCTGGACAAGTCTGGCGGCAGGCAAGCATCATCGGTTCGCTCTTTGAAGGCAGGTATGAAACGACGGCAGGTGGCATCGTGCCGACGATCACAGGACGCGCCTTCATCACTGCCGAGTCCACGCTGCTACTTTACCCTGACGATCCCTTTCAGTTCGGCATCCCATGAAACACCTTCTCCCTTTTCTTTTCGTCCTTCTGACCAGCGCACAGGCGGCGACCATCGACGAAGCCCTGGCTCTGCCGAAGCGGTGGGACAAGAAGGTGCTCAATGAAATGCTCACGCCGCACTGGTTGCCCGATGGAGAGAGCTTTTGGTATTGGCGACAGACCGCAGCGGACAAGAAGGAGTGTGTGCTCATCCAAGCGGGAACCGCCGAGCGAAAGGTCGCCGCTCGACATGAGGACTTGCACTTGGCTACACCTCCCCCACGCCGCAGTTCCAAGGATGGCATGTGGTTGCGCAGTGCCTCGCCCAAGGACCGCCCGCCTATCCGAGTCACCTTCGTCAATGAATGGCACGATACGCTGGAGGTTTACTGGCTCGACTTCACCGCACGCAAGAAGAGCTACGGCTTGCTCAAGGTCGGCGACAAGATCAGCCGCTCCTCCTTCAAGGGGCACCGCTGGTGGTTCGAGGACACCAAGACGAAAAAAGTTATCGCGGTCATGGAGACGGTCGAAGATGGCGAGCAGCTCATCATTGATGGCTATCCCCCACGCAGCGTGATGCAGCCGAAGCCCAAGACCCAGTCGCCCGATGACAACTGGTCCGTGATCGTGAAGCCAGGGCAGGTGTCGCTTAAGGACCTGCAAACCAGCCAATCTATGGATCTGAAGGTGGAAGCGAACAGTAAGGCCAGCTTCATGGGCACCGTCACATGGTCACCCGACTCCTCCGCCTTCGTCGTGCCGCGAGTGATCGACGTGCAGAAGCAGAAGCTCGCCTTGGTTGAGTCCATGCCCAAGGACTCTCTGCGGCCCCTGTCAAAGCTGGAGGACTACATCCGACCCGGTGATCCCCTGCCGAAGCCTGTGCCCGTCTTGTTCCGTCGCAGTGACAGGAAGGGCATACCCGTAGCGGATGACCTGTTCCCCAATCCCTTTACCGAATCGTCGGACCTGAGAGTGCGGTGGTCGGAGGGTAGCCGCGAGTTCTACTTCGACTACAACCAGCGCGGCCATCAGCTCTACCGCATCATCGCAGTGAATGCGCAGACCGGAAAGGCTCGCCTGGTGGTGGAGGAAACCAGCCAGACGTTCATCGACTACGTCAGGAAAACTTGGCGTCATTGGCTAGACAAAACAGGCGAGTTGCTCTGGATGAGCGAGCGCGATGGCCGCACGCACCTTTGGCTCTATGACATCGCCACTGGCACCGTTAAGCAGCAAGTCACGAAGGGTCCGTGGCTGGTGCGCGAGGTGCTACGTGTCAACGAAGCACAGCGCCAGGTGTGGTTCATGGCCTCTGGCTTGCATACAAAAGAAGATCCCTATCAGCGGCACCTCTGCCGTGTGAATCTGGATGGCAGCGGCTTCGTTCAACTCACGACTGGCGACGGCGATCACGACGTGCAGTTCTCACCCAACAACCGCTGGTTCATCGACTCCTGGTCGCGAGCCGATGCCCCCGCCGTGATGGAACTGCACCTGAGTAGCGATGGCAGCAAGGTCTGCGATTTGGAGGAGACCGACATCGCCGCGCTGTTGGCGAATGCTTGGCAGATGCCCGAGCGATTCGTCGCCAAAGGACGCGATGGCAAGACCGACATCCATGGCGTCATCATCAAACCTTCGCACTTCGACGCAACCAAGAAGTATCCTGTGGTGGAGGAAATCTATGCTGGGCCACATGGCTCTTTTGCACCGAAGAAGTTTGGCCTTATGGCGCGGCATCACCAGATCGCCGAGCTGGGATTCATCGTCGTGCAACTGGATGGCATGGGCACGAACAACCGTGGCAAAACCTTCCACGACGTGTGCTGGAAGAACCTCAAAGATGCGGGCTTCCCCGACCGCAAGCTCTGGATCAAGGGGGCCGCCGAGACACGCCCGTGGATGGACTTGACCCGTGTCGGCATCTATGGCGGCAGTGCGGGCGGCCAGAATGCAATGCGTGCACTGCTCGACCATCACGACTTCTACAAGGTCGCCGTCGCCGACTGCGGCTGCCATGACAACCGCATGGACAAGATCTGGTGGAACGAGCAGTGGATGGGCTGGCCGCTCGACGATAGCTACGTGAAGAGCAGCAACCGAGAAGACGCCCGCAAGCTGCAAGGAAACCTGCTGCTCATTGTCGGCGAGTTGGACACCAACGTTGATCCTGCGACCACTCTGCAAGTGGTCGGTGCGCTGCAAAAGGCGGGCAAGCAATTCGACTTCATGCCTGTCATCGGCGCGGGACATGGGGCGGCAGAAACGCCGTTTGGCTCGAGGTTGCGAATGCAGTTTTTGGTCAAGCACTTGCAGCCATGAGCAAGCATGTCGTCTTCATCGGTGGTGGCGTCATC